>JAUVTM010000047.1 GCA_030601545.1 Syntrophobacterales bacterium | reverse complement strand
AAACTCCGAGATTTGGTGCTTGGGATTTGGGATTTATCATTCTGTCCTCTGCTCCCTTTGGCACACTGGTTGCAGTAATTAGAGACATCCGAAATAGGTTAAATATTATAAATACTTGGTATTTCAACAGAATTATCGCTTCAGAGGGCTTGGGCATCTCTACCTGTGTATACAATAAGATACATAATGGGGTGAGGGGGTGAAGATGAAAAGGAAACGCATTGGTGAAATCTCATATTACGAAAGCAAAATTAGATTGCTGAAAACACCAAATTTGGATCCGACTCTTTTAAAGCTGGGGTGTTGGGATGCACCCTTCGATAAAATGGGACTTTGTAATCAGAGAAAATCCCAATATTTTATCAAGCAGTGCAAGAAATACTACGAGCAGAAGATCGAACGGATTCACAAAGAGCACCGTGCGGCACGCGGGGACACATGGTTCTCTCGGTTGGGTCTATAGCCCAAATATGAGTCATTGAGAAAATCTTTGAGCATCATCTCCTCCGTTCTCGCAGAGCGCTCTGCGTCAATTGGTCAACTAGTCGATTCGTCAATTCGTCAAATCCGTTAAAGTTGTTGAAATCGTTCAAACCGTTCAAATCGTAGAAGCCGTAAAAGTCGTTCAAGTCGTCAAGGCAGCTCATAGCGACAGATCTTCCGAATAACGAATAACTGATAACGGATAACGTCTCTGCCCGCTGGCTATGTCAGCCATCTCTTGCGGCGTTTGTAGTGTTTTACGTCCCGGTAGGAGCGCTTCGTCCCCACTTCGGTCAAGCCAAGATAGAAGCGCTTTACATCCTCGTTGTCGCGCAACCGTTCCACCGTGTCGTCCAGGACGATGCGTCCGTTCTCCATTATATAGCCGTAGTCGGAGATGGTAAGTGCCAGTCGAGCGTTCTGTTCCACCAGCAAAATCGTGGTCTGCTGCTCATCGTTAATCTGCTTGATGATATGGAAGATTTCCCCGACCAGAAGCGGGCTCAATCCCAACGAAGGTTCGTCCAGAAGCATTAACTTGGGCTGAGCCATCAAGGCCCTGCCAATGACGAGCATCTGCTGTTCGCCGCCGCTCAGATACCCTGCCAGAGCATTACTACGTTCTTTTATCCTTGGAAAGTACGTGTAAACCAACTCCTCTAACTCTTTAATTTTTTTTCGACCATTTTGAAGATGTGCGGCCGCTATCAGGTTCTCTTCCACAGTGAGATCTTCGAATACCCTCCTTCCCTCCATGACCTGGAAAATACCGCGCCTAACGATCTTCTCGGGATCAAGGCGATGGATAGCTTCGTTCTCGAATTCTATAATCCCGTCGGTGACCTCCCCTTCCTCGGTTTTGAGCAAACCGGAGATGGCTTTCAAAGTTGTAGTCTTGCCGGCTCCATTGGCCCCCAGGAGTGAGACAATCTGCCCCTCTTTGACTTCAAGAGACATTCCTTTCAACACCAGAATGACGTCGTTGTAAATGACCTCGATATTATTTACTTTAAGTAACGCCATGTAAGAACACTCGATATAAGTGCCTAAAGTGAACTAAAGTGAGCTAAAGTGCCTAAAATTTTGGAATCAGTAAATTTATCAATAGGTAATAATGGCACACTAAGCACGGGTTCAGGTTGTCATAGTCTTAACTGCGGTCGAAATGTTTCCAAAAACTTCTCCACTAGCTGTTTGTGGCGGTCGTCTGCTTCTAGATAATCCGTGCGAAAAAGCTCTCTTGACTTCTTGCCAAAGAAGATGAAACGGGCTGCGGACAGATGGAAAAGACCGTACAGGTTGCTTCTTTCTAAAGACGCAACCTTCTGAGTGAATTCAATAGCCCGCGCTCCGTTGCTCGTTTCGTATATGATCATCGAACGTGACAGCTTTTCCTGTCGTATCAGCAGCGGTCTGTACTCCTCACTTCTTGCTTCAGGTAATCCCTCCAGAAATTCCCGGATGGCTTGGCGCAAATGGCGGGGAAATCGGCTGAACTGTGTTCGGTCAACTGACCCTTTGTTTTCCAGGAAGAATACCTCGGACAGACCTTCACCCCTCGGCAGCACCTCGAAGAATTGGCGATGAATAGCGCCGGGGTTCGAATGGTTCAGCTCCAGGACCTGCCGCGCCTGCCCCTCACCGTTCACCGCCCTATAGCCATGTGCCATGGTTATACCCACCAGCTCTTCCAGGGCTCGGTCATGGCTGTACTGGAGTCGTTCACTTAGCTCTGTTGCGGTCAAATGAGGCTTTAAATAGCTGCACCCACTCGCTGCTAGCAAAACAAAAACAACAAGAGGAACACATGGCGCAGAGCGCCTAGCCTCCTGCGCTCTGCGCAGGAGGCAGTAAGCAGTATGCAGTAAGCAGTAGGCAGTAGACCCTATATTGTACTGTGAAAGTCTAAAAGCAGAATATCGCATAAGGATTAGCTGGTGCTCGATCCAAAATGTGCAACCAGAAAACTTGAGTGTTGCGCCTTATGCCTTGAGCCCTTTTTCTTGCCTCATTGTTTGTGCCTGCTGCCCGCTGGCTCCTGCTATCTGCCAGCTGATTTATGCTTTGCGCCATGCGTCTTTTAATCATCATTACCAACCCAGGAAGCGGTCCTCCCTGGCGATGGACACTTTCTTGACCGGTACGAGCTTGCCCTGGCTCATCTTGTAGATGGTGGCGGACATAGTCGGCCTGTGGTCCGTCGGGGTGTAGGTAATGGGTGCCGCAAGGCCGCCCGTGTCAAAATCCTTCAAGGTTTCAAGCGCCGCTTTCAGGCCGGGGCCGTTGAGCTGGCCGGCCTTATCAGCCCTCTTGAGGCCTTCCCACATTACCATCATGGCCGTCCAGCCCTGGATGTACCGGACCGTATGGACAGCATCGGGGGAGTACTTCTTGTTAAATTCAAGTATCGGCTTCATTCCCGGCACGTCAGCGCCGTACATGGCGAGCGGTTCCATGCCGTACATTCTCTCGTTGCCGGCGTCGCCCAGGAGTTGCAGAAGGTTCTCATCGAAGCCCCAGATGTTGGAGATGAACTTGGTCTTGAGGCCCAACTTGACGGCGTCTTTTACCGTGACCGAGGCAGACGGGGTTGTGCCGCCAATCCAGGCCCAGTCAGGGTTGAACTGCTTCATGTGGAGGAGCTGGCTTGTAGCGTCGATGGCCCTCAGCCCTACAATCTCGTCGGGTCCTACTTCAAGCCCCAACTCCTTTGCCATTGCCTTGCCAGCGGGTATGGGCGCTTTGCCGTAGGGATGGTCCGGATAGGTGAAGACCACCTTCTTGGCTGCCTGCTCTTTGACGAACTGCATGGCCAGCCGGATGCAGTCGGAATAGGACGTTACCACGAAGAAATTGTAGGGGGTCTTGGACGGGTCACAGAGGGCCGAGTCGTACGAGGCGGAGATATAGACGATCTTATCTTTCGTTACCTGCGCCTTGAGGGCGTTGGTGTCACCAGTGCCCCAGCCCTGAATCACAAAAACCTTGTCCACATCCTTGTACTGCTTATAAAGGTTGACTGCTTCGGGAATCTTGTAGGCATAGTCATTGTCAATAAGGTGAATCTTGCGGCCGTTGATCCCTCCGTTTGCGTTGATGTATCGTTCGGCATCCTTGCACGCCTGGGCGTAATCCTTGCCCACCGCCGACGTGGGGCCGGTGATGTCAAAAATGCCGCCGATCTTGATAGGTTCTGCCTCTTTCTTGGCACAGCCCCAGAATGTCAGTCCAGCCACGAGCAACAGTATGCAGAACCAGTGGTAAGTCTTTATCCTTTTCATTATCTCCCTCCCCCTCTATCTTTAAGTGTCAGTTGGAGGCCACCTTGAAATGGCGCCACTCTTTTTCCAGTCTTGCTCCCGTGGAGGGTTTTCTTTCCCGTTTTCTTTCACCTCCTCTCCCAAAATTTGCAAGCAAAATATTTTCTCACATTAATAGGAAAAAGGCCACAGTTTCCAGTAGGCGCGGATGGTATGCCAGCGAGCAGCAAGCCCATCCGGTTCGAAAATGAGAAAGAGAATAATCACCAGGCCGAATACCAGCTCCCTCAGGGTTCCAAAAATAGCAAAAATGTTAGGGTAGATATTGCTGAGTATCTGGGTTGGAATCCGAAGGACTTCAGGTAGTAGTACCATAAAGATTGTTCCGAAGATACCCCCCAATACATGGCCCAAGCCGCCGATAATCACCATGGCCAAATATTGAATGGAAAGCCACATGGTGAAGTGCTCATCACTGACCACCAGGTTGTAATGAGCAAACAATCCACCGGCCACACCCACGTAAAAGGAGCTGATACCAAAGGCCAGGAGTCGGTATTTGAACAGATTGACTCCCATGATCTCAGCGGAAAGATAACGGTCGCGAACAGCCACCATGGCCCGGCCGGTCCTGGTCCGCAGGAGGTTCTTCAGAAAAACGGTTGAAACAATGGCCAGGACCAGTATTAAGTAGTAGTAATGCAGGTCAGTGTCCAGGGCAAAACCAAGGAAACTGGGGCGGTCCACGTTCAGACCACCACTGCCGCCGGTGAGTGAAGTCCAGTTGCGCATAGCGTAGCCAATGATAAACTGGGCTGCCATGGTGGCGATGGCCAGATAGAGACCACGCAAGCGCAGGGAAGGCACTCCGAAAATCATTCCCACTCCCGCCGTTACCAGGCCTGCGGCTGGAAGTGACAGCCAGAACGGCCATCCTGCTTTCATAAAAAGAATAGCCGAGGTGTAAGCACCGACTCCCATAAAAGCGCCATGTCCCAGGGAAATCTGGCCAGTGAAACCGGTGAGGAGATTGAGGCCATGAGCGCCAATGATATAGATGCCAATCATGTTGGCCATATGCTGTACGCTGAAACCAAAAATTCCGCTCAGCGCAGGTGCAATAAAAGGAAGCCCTACAAAGAGAAACAGCAGAAGTCCCCCCATCCAGCACTTGAGCCAGATGGCCTGGAAGATCTTCTCGTCGTCTTTGTAGGTGCTATGAAATAAACCTGTGGGCATGGTGTCTGTCACTTAGGGTTAAGACCGTAACGCATAGCACTTTGGTAAACAGTAAGCGTTGGACGGTAAACGGTGAGACCAGTTATTCGTTATTTGTTATCCGTTATCCGTAAAAACTCCGACTTCTGAGTTCGCCTTTCCTTTGAGCTGTGAGCTGTCAGCTATGAGCTTCTAATGTCAGACTCTCTCTATTTCTACAGTCCCAAAAAGGCCGTAGGGCTTGATCATCAGAATCACCACCAAGACCACAAAGGGTGCCACCTCCTTGACCCCACCACCGAAGTAGATATCAAGGTAGCCACCCATAAGATTTTCAAGTATGCCAATGGCCAGCCCGCCGATGATTGCCCCAACAATACTATCAAGCCCTCCAAGAATAACCGCCGGGAACACTTTAAGGCCGAAATCGGCCAGAGTTATGTTGATACCATTGATGTTGCCTATGAGGATGCCGCCCACGGCAGAGACCACCGCGGCAAGACACCATGATATGGCAAAGATCCGTTTGACGCTAATTCCCATGGATTGCGCAACCTGCTGGTCATCTGCAGTGGCACGCATGGCAATGCCCGCCCGGGAGTACTTGAAAAACGCAGCAAAAACAGCCATAAAAAGCAGGGCAAACCCAAAAGTCCAAAGGTATACTTCAGAGACTACGATACCCTGGAATCTCAGGGGTTCCTGGGAAAAGATCTGGGGAAACACTTTTATCTGGGTTCCCCAAAAAAGGGTAACGATGCTTTTGAGCACGGTAGCCAGCCCAATGGTCACCATGATTACAGTGATAATGGGCTCCCCGATCAGCGGCCTGAGCATAAACCGTTCTACCAGCAGACCGAGAACCACGGAAAAGGCCATGGTGATGAAAAAAGCCCATACAAAAGGAATCTGCATATCTACTACCACCCAGAGACAAATGTACGCCCCCATGAGAACGAACTCGCCCTGGGCGAAGTTGATTACGCTGGTGGCCTTGTATATCAGCACGAACCCCAGGGCCACCAGGGAGTAGACGCTGCCAATGACCAAACCGGTGACTACAAGCTGACTAAAATAGAGGAATCCTGGACTCATCAGTGCTCCTTGAACCGCAATGCGCATAGCGCAAAGCGTTGGTTCGTTAATTAGGAAATTAGAGAATTAGTTGATTAGAGAATTAGGAAATTAGTCAAATCGTTCAAGTTGTTAAAAGCGTTGAAATCGCAATCCAAATCGCGGCTGCCCTTCGACAAGCTCAGGACGGGGAAGCCGCTCCCACAGGAAAATCTCCGTTTCTTGTTTTTTGAAATCCGCAATCCGCAATCCGCAACCGGGAACCCGCCCGAAGGGTGGGAGTCCGAAGGACAAATCCGCAATCTTCCCTATGCCCTACTTCCCAAAAATCCTCTTCCACCAGGAAATCCGTTCTGTTGCCGCATACTCCTCTGGAGACCTCACTGTCCGTACCTGCAGGTTGGTTCTCAATGTGGCCGTTTTGCCATCCTGATAGCGAATCACGGATTCGATGTCCAGGCTTTCTCGCTCACTGTAAAGACCTGTGATCTCCTTGGCATACTTTTCATTGATGAACTTGCGCCGCACCTTCTTGGTTCGAGTGAGTTCTTCATCATCCGGATCAAACTCTTTGTACAAAAGGAGGAACTTCACTATCCTGGCCCCTTGCGGCAGGCTGCGGTTGACCCGAACCACCTCTCGCTCTATCAGGTCATATACCTGCTCCTTGCCAGCCAGATCAGTGTAGGTAGTGTAGCCAATGCGGCGATCCTCAGCCCATTTGCCCGTATGTTTAAAGTCTATGCAGATCATGGCAGTTACATAAGGCTTCTGATGCCCGAGCACCACAGCTTCAACAATGTACGGGCAGAACTTTAATTTGTTCTCTATGTACATGGGAGAAAACTGGGTCTCGCCTTCGAGACGCATGAGGTCAGAGATACGATCAATGCAGATCAGATGGCCGGCCTCGTTTATGTAGCCAGCATCGCCCGAGTGTAACCAGCCATCTCTGAGAGTCTCCTCGGTGGCCTCGTCATTCTTGTGGTAACCCTGAAAGAGAGCCGGGCTGCGAGAAACGATCTCACCTACCCCTGATGGGTCTGGATTGTGGATCAGAATATCAGTCTCCGGTATTGGTTTTCCTACGCTGTCGAAGTCAATATCACCGTCACGGTGAATACAGGATATTCCGGAGATCTCGGTTTGGCCGTAGATCTGTTTCAGATTTACCCCTAAAGCATGAAAAAAACGAAACACATCTGGTCCCAGAGCGGCACCACCGGTTGAGGCACTACGTAACTGGGCAAAACCGAGACGATCCTTGAGCGCCCGGAATGTCAACAGGTACATGAGGCCGTACAGCAGACGCCAGCCAAGGGGGGGCTTCTGTTTGGCAAACTTGAAGTCGGCCATGCGGTAACCAACAGGCATGGCCAAGTTGTAGACAACTCGTTTGAGCCAACTGGCGTCCAGATGTTTTACCATTACCGACCTGGAGAGCCCCTCCCAGACCCGTGGCGGCGAAAACATCACGTGGGGACCTATCTCATACAGGTCTTCCGTGGCGGTTTCCGGCTCCTCAGGAAAGTTCACGGTGAAACCAATGGCCAGGGCACTGGAGACCGCCATCATCTGTTCGCCAATCCAGGGCAAAGGAAGGAAGGAAACGAATTCGTCGCTTTCATGTTTGGGGTCCACCGCATGCAGATTGAGAGCCATCTTTAACATGTTGCGGTGAGTAAGCAGGGAACCCTTGGGAAACCCGGTGGTACCCGAGGTGTAGGAGATCAGGGCTATATCCGTATCTACTAATGTTTGGAGGCCTTCCTCGAATTCCCCCGGGTGTTCACGCTCATATTTCCTGCCGATCTCTTCCACCTCGAGAAAGTAGATTAACTCTTCATCCCCATAGTGACGCATTCCTTTGCGATCGGTGTACACGATCCTCTCCAGTAAAGGTAGCTCTGCCTTCATCTCGAGGATCTTGTCCACCTGCTCCTGGTCTTCTGCAACTACAACCCGAGCCTCAGAGTGGTTAATAATGTAAGCGACCTCTGTGAGGATGGAGTCCTGATAGATTCCCAGAGGGATAGCGCCGAGGGATTGTGTGGCCAGCTCAGCATAGACCCACTCGGGGCGGTTATCGCCAATAACAGCTAGTTTATCGTTTTTCCCGAGTCCCAGAGCCTTAAGGCCTAAGGCAAATCTTTTCACATGATCGTAATAGCTTTGCCAGCTCACCGCTTGCCAGATGCCGTATTCCTTCTCGCGCAAAGCCACCCGACGGTCACCGTAACGAAGCGCATTGCGTTGCAGCAAAAGGGGAAGTGGTTTACCCTCAATATCCTTTGTTGTGGGGTCCAATCAGCTCGCTCCCAATGATCTAGTAGCCCGGATATTTCATGAATTGCTGTCGCGAGACCACGAAGATGGCCGGGCCACCTGGCAACCGCAGGGTGATGGTCCCGAGGCGTACCTGTACGGTACGTCGCAGGGGCCGACACCCGAGGACGCCAGGAAGGATGGCCATATCTGTGGTCGCAGCAAGTAATTCATGAAATATCCGGGCTAGAATCCGAGTTTGGAAAAAGCGGCGTCTGAGCCTCCTAGGTAGGCATTGATCACATACTCATTATGCTGAATCTCTTCCGGTGGCCCCTCGGCAATCTTGGTGCCAAAGTCCAGTACAGAAACACGATCAGAGATATCCATCACCACTCCCATATCGTGTTCGATGAGAACTATGGCCACTTTCCGTTCCTCGTTTATGTCCAAGATGAAGCGTGCCATGTCCTCTGTTTCTTCCAGATTCATACCTGCCATGGGTTCATCCAAGAGCAGAATTTTGGGCTGCATTGCCAAGGCCCGAGCCAGTTCCACCCGTTTCTGCAGCCCATAAGGCAACGTGCCTACGATTTTTTTCCGAATCGCCTGAATCTCCAACAGGTCAATAATGCGCTCCTCAATCTCCCGACGGAGTTTTACTTCCTCTTTGCGGGCTTTGCCCCAGTAAAAGCCGCCGCTAAGGAAACCAGATCGCAAGTGGACGTGTGCTCCGAGCTTTATATTGTCCAGCACGGTCATTCCCCGAAACAGTTCGATATTCTGAAAGGTCCGGGCTATACCCAGTCCTGCCACTTTATGTGAGGCCAACTGAGTGACATCTCGGTCTTCAAATAAAATTTTCCCCTTGTCTGGATGGTAGAATCTGCAAATACAGTTCAAGATGCAGGTCTTGCCGGCGCCGTTGGGTCCTATGATGGCGAAAATTTCACCGGGATCCACCGCCAGACTGACACCGTTGAGAGCGGTCAAGCCACCGAAGCTTAAATGTAGGTCTTGAACTTCCAACTGAGCCATGTTAGCCGTTTCCATGTCGGCCGCATCAGACCGCAGCCTGCTGACGGTTGGCCAGCCTGTTGAGGGGTTTGGGGGTAGTTGCTATGTCTGAGGGTCCCTATTATTTCGTCAATTTAGCTACCTTTGTCAAGTGATAACAAAAACCGCATCCTAGGAATAGTCCTAACGGTCCAATTAACCCTAATGTTGCATACCCACGCTGAGGAAAAACGCGTCAGAGTGCGTCCGCCTGAGGCGGAGCGCGCGCAGGCTGGGACAGGATGAACAGTACTTGACCGTACGTGAGATCCTGTCCGAGGTGAGCACGCTAGCAGATGGCGCGCTATCACGCGAGCACAGAGATTTTTACCGGTTTGGGTATGCAACATTAGGGTTTACTCTTGACAATGTCGAAAATGAGGCGATACCATTGGAAGTCTACTGGAGTAATGAAGCCCGGTGATTTTAGATTTAAGAATGCAGATTTTAGATTGAAGAGTTCAGTACCTCGCGGTAAGGAATGAATGCACCTCAATCTGCAATCTACAATCTGAAACTGGGAACCCGCCCGAAGGGTGGGAGTCCGAAGGACAAATCATAGATCATACACAGACCTGTCCTGAGGACCAGGTTTGCTAGGACTGAATGAATGACAGAGTCGGCTTCTCAGATGTCTCCTGCCTGGCACGCTATCTACGCCCAGGTCCGCCACGAAAGCAAGGTTTACTCTCGTCTGACGGCCAAGTCCTTTGAGTGCCTCTTGCCCCAGATAGAGCGTTGGAGTCGGCGCCGAGATCGACGCAAGAAAATCCAGGTACCGATTTTCCCCGGCTATCTCTTTGTTCATACGGTACTCGACAATTACCAACAGGTCAAAATCTTGCAGACCGCTGGCGTCGTCCGAATAGTACGGACCAAGGACGGTCTCCTCCCGGTGCCCGATAGTCAGATGAACAGTCTGATAACGCTCCTTGGCAACGCCAGCGTGCTCACCACCCACCCCTATCTGAATGAAGGCATGCGCGTCAAGATCGTCAATGGTCCCCTGTACGGTTGTGAAGGTATTTTAGTGCGCAAGAAAAACGAGAAGACGCGACTGGTGGTGGCCATAGATATCATCCAGCAGGCGGTCTCGGTGGAACTCAGTGAAGAAGACGTTGAGCCCATATCGCTGTAGGGGCT
>JAUVTM010000308.1 GCA_030601545.1 Syntrophobacterales bacterium | reverse complement strand
GCGAAGAATCTCTGATAAACCCCAGAACCAAGAGATTCTTCGTCGCTTTGCTCCTCAGAATGACAACCCAGAAGGGGAGTTTCTGCATCGACACTCATTAAGCAATTAGGGAGAAACATGGTTGGTAGCACTATCGAAATAGATCTGGCGGCCCTGCGCTACAACTTTTCCCAGGTGAGGAAGCTGGTGGGTCAAACCACGGCTATCCTCGGGGTGGTAAAATCCGATGCCTACGGCCATGGCATGGTTTCTGTGGCCCGGGAACTCGAAACCCAAGGAGTGGAGTACCTTGGGGTCAGCACCTGTCGAGAGGGTGTGCCCCTCCGCCAAGCAGGTTTAAAAACCCCAATACTTCTTCTTCTTGGTACAGAAAAAGACGAGATTCCCGATCTTATCAAACATGATCTTACTCCGGTGCTCTTCCGTGGCGATATTGCCGAGACAATCTCCTCCGCAGCACTGGCAGCAGGTACTCAAATCCCTGTTCACTTGAAGATCGACACGGGTATGGGTCGTCTAGGAGTTCCTTATCTCGAGGCGGAGAAGTTCTTTGAGTTAGTCAAGTCACTCCAGGGTATTCGGGTTGAGGGCTTGCTTTCCCATTTCGCCTCAGCCGATGAACATGACAAGTCCTTCAGTACTCAGCAACTAGAACGTTTTCGGCGCGCCCTGAACCAGGCGAAAAGCACTGGCTTGAATTTTCGCTACGCTCATATTGCCAACTCGGCTGGAATAATTGATCTCCCTGATTCCTACCACCAGCTGGTTCGGCCGGGGATAATGCTCTATGGCGGCCCCCCCTCTCAGGAACTCCATCACCCCGTCCCCTTAAAACCAGTGATGGCCCTGAAAACGCGGGTGCTTCAGCTCAAAGAGGTGGACGCCAATTCTCCCCTTGGTTACGGCTGCACTTACCTTACTTCACGACCCAGCCGGATCGCCACCTTGCCCGTAGGATACGATGATGGTTATGACCGCCTTCTGTCCAACAAAGGTGAGGTGTTAGTACGTAATTGTCGAGCGCCTGTGGTCGGCCGCGTCTCAATGTGTCTCATCACGGTGGACGTCACCGAAATTCCGGAAGTTCAGCCAGATGACGAGGTCGTACTTCTGGGAAGACAGGGAGATGAGGAGATCACCGCCGACGAGATAGCCGTCCAAACCGACACCATCAACTACGAGATTTTCTGCAATTTCGGCAGCAACCGTAGGAAACAATTTCTCAACAGTTCCGTGAGTTGAGCAAACTTGTCCGTAGTCCGTCGTCCATGGTCCATTGCAAGAAAACGCAGGGTCACCGATGATCAAGACCAAAACCCTGGAAATACTGAACAGCACCCTGGAACGCTGTGGTGAACGCGGCCTCTTCCAAATTCCTTCCGGATTTGAGATTCAGCTGGAAGTGCCCAGAGTCGAAGCTCATGGCGATTTTGCCACCAATGTCGCCCTCACTCTCGCCAAACCAAACAAGTGCTCGCCGAGAGATATCGCTGCCTCCTTTGTTGAACAGTTGGCGGACGGAGATGGTTTTTTTGCCAGTGTGGAAATTGCCGGTCCCGGGTTCATAAACCTCGTGATTAGTCCTGCCGCATGGTTCCAAATCCTGGAGGAAATACACCGCCTGGACCATAATTATGGCCGGTCTCATCTCGAACACAGCCGCTATGTACAGGTGGAGTTCGTCAGTGCGAACCCCACCGGTCCCCTGCATGTGGGGCATGGGCGAGGAGCTGCAGTGGGTGACGCTCTTGCCAGCATATTGGAGGCCACTGGCCATCGGGTGGAGCGTGAGTACTACATAAATGACGCCGGGACTCAGATAGAGACTCTCGGACGCTCTGTCTTTTTGCGATACCAGCAACTCCTCGGCCGCCAGGTGGAATTTCCAGAAACCTGCTACCAAGGTGACTACATTCAAGTCCTGGCCCGCGAGATGCAGGAAATCCATGGCGACTCCTACCTGAATGTTGCCGAGGAGGAGGCGCAGCCCCTATTCAGTGACTACGCGGGCAAACGTATTCTTGACGGTATCCGAAATGATCTCCAGGAATTTGGGGTCAATTACGATAGATGGTTCAGCGAGAAAAGCCTCTATGATAACGGCGCGGTGGATCGGGTGATAGAAACCTTGAAAGCGGCCGGCCATATTTATGAGAAAGATGGTGCCCTCTGGTTTCGCTCCACCGCCCTGGGGGATGAAAAAGATCGAGTGGTGGTTCGAGCCAATGGCATGACCACGTATCTCGCTTCAGACTTGGCTTACCACCAGGATAAATATCTCCGCGGGCTTGACCTGGTCATTGACCTTTGGGGTGCTGACCACCATGGGTATGTGGACCGGATGTATGCTGGGGTCATGGCACTGGGTAAAGAACGCGAAGCTC
>JAUVTM010000107.1 GCA_030601545.1 Syntrophobacterales bacterium | reverse complement strand
CAGCTGGCCGGAGATCTGTTCGCGTTCTTGGCTGTCAATCAGTCGAATGGTGCCGAACTCGCCGTCGTACCCTGGTTGGATGCCCACTTGCCCGGAGCGCACCCGGCTTATGGCCTCGCCCAAGAGGTCTGAACCAGACCGGCGGATAGTTTCCAGTTCTGCCTCCACCAGCACGTGGTACTCGTTTCCCAGTCTGCTGAGAAGCTCTAGGTAAGCTCCGGTTACCCTTTTACTGTTGGTCCCGACCTGCTCCACTTCGGCGATAATTTCTATCAAGGGAATGATGGACTTGTATGGGCGGGCTCCAGGTGATCGCCTTCCGGCAGGGTGGTCGGCCAGTTTCTCCACCCGGTGCATAACCCCCACGGTCACCTTGCGGTTGCACTTGGGGCAGCGTCCATCATTCCTTCTGGTGTCTTCAGGGGAAAACCGGACGCCGCAGGGACGGTGCCCGTCGTAGTGATATTTGCCTTCTTCGGGATAGAACTCCAAGGTGCCCAGGAACTCGGGGCTATCCGGTTCAGAGATAGCTCTCATGATAGCCGCATAAGATAGATCGGTATCAAACAGATTTGCCTCCCGCATGAGTTTGACAGGGGAATGAGCGTCAGAGTTGGATATGAGCTGTAAACCATCCAGGGAGGAAAGTCTCCAGTTCATGGGCGGATCAGAGGAAAGTCCGGTCTCAATAGCGGGAACCAGTGGGGTCAATTCCTCAAAACATTCCTCCAGGCTGTCAAAGCCCGATTTGGCCCCGAGCACGGAAAAGTGAGGGGTCCAGGCGTGGGCCGGAACAAGTACAGCCTCATCGGTGGTCTCTTTAACGATCTTGAGCAACTCCTTGGCATCCAGTCCCAGAATGGGGCGGCCGTCTGATTGAATGTTGCCGATACGGGCAAGGGCGGCTTGTAACCTGCGGGCAGCATCCATGTCGGGCAGAAAGATGAGATTGTGAACTTTCCGGGTGCGGCCGTTCTTCTTGTAAATACTGCTGACCTCAGCGCTAAGCAGAAAACGCACTGGCGCCCGACAGCGCTTGGGAACTGTTGCGTCCACAGATGTCGCCAGATCTGCTTTGAGTTGGTACAGACCAGACTCCACGGGCTGGAGCTTTTCTTGGAGTTCCTCCAACCAGCCAGGATGGGTGCAATCGCCTGTTCCAACTACCGTGATCCCTTTGAGCTGCGCCCACCGATGCAAGTTCTCGGGTTCCATGGCTTTGCTGGTGGCC
This sequence comes from Syntrophobacterales bacterium, assembly GCA_030601545.1. Classification (GTDB taxonomy): domain Bacteria; phylum Desulfobacterota; class Syntrophobacteria; order BM002; family BM002; genus BM002. The sequence continues at coordinate 5,974 of JAUVTM010000107.1, read as the reverse complement.
ATCGAGTAGTGGGAGTGAATATGGAGATCAGCTATGAACCACACGGGACCTGAATCCTTGTAGTTGCTTTGACGGGGCTAGGGAGGGTGTTACGTAAGTAGAGGGCGGCACCGCCGACCGAATTAGGAGGCTCAAGAGAAGCCGGTGCTACCGCATCCAGATGTTGAAGTCTCGCTGCCCGACCTTCCAGAAGAAGTGGTGCAGGCAAAAGAGGAAAGCAAACGTTCTACACTCTCAGCGCCACAGTGCGGGCACTGAGGAGGTGGCTCGTCTGAACGAAAAACCAGGATCTCGAAACACCGATTACAGCAGCAGCAGAGATACTCATAAATTGGCATGGTTACCCTCAATAGAGAATTTATCAAACTATATCATATTAGATATTATATGACAAAATGCCACAGTTTGGCTAAAAGATGCAACGATCTTTTGCCCTGACTGGTGGAAAGATTTTGGATGATTTCTTCCCTTGGAGCCGTAAGGGTAGATTTCCGGAGTCAAGCATTGGTTGACTTTCCCTGCAAAGTTTTCTAACGTAATCTGATAACAATTCATAACGTTAGGGTTTACTGTCCTGACAGCTTTAGAGTGCCACTCGGTTAGAAATGCCTGCAAACCTCCCTCCCGATTACTATGAAGCTGAAAAACGCTACCGCGCCGCCAAGACGGTCCCGGAGAAGATCGCCCACCTTGAAGACATGCTGACAATTATGCCCAAGCACAAGGGCACGGACAAACTGCGGGCAGGCCTTCGCAAGCGCATCTCCAAGCTGAAGACTGCAATCCAGAGCAAGAAGAGCCTTGGCAAGCGAGATTCTGCCTTCCACATCGACAAGGAAGGGGCAGGGCAGGTGGCGGTGGTTGGTCCTGCCAATGTGGGCAAATCTGCCCTGGTGGCGGCCCTGACAAACGCCAACCCAGAGGTGGCTGATTTTCCCCTCACCACCTGGAAGCCAACCCCCGGGATGATGCCGGTGGAAAACATACAGATTCAACTGGTGGATACTCCACCGCTCAACCGGGACTATGTGGAGCCGGAATTGCTGGATCTAATCCGCCGCTCTGATTTCATCCTGCTGGTTGTGGATCTGCAGACCGATCCGGTGCAACAACTGGAAGAGACGATCAGCTTACTGGAAGAGCACCGCATAATACCACGCCATTTACAGGATAGATACGCTGAACAGGGACTCTTGAAGTTCATTCCTTTCTTGGTGCTGGCCAACAAGAACGATGACGAGAATACTGACGAGAATCTTGAGATTTTCCGTGAACTGATTGATGCTGACTGGCCACTGTGCTCTGCGTCTGTTACGAGCGGTCGCAACCTGGAGCTCTTGAAGATGACGTTGGTCGAGAGGTTGAAAATCATTCGCGTTTATTCCAAAGCCCCTGGAAAAGAAGCTGACCTTACCTCTCCCTTTGTTTTGAAAAAGGGAAGCACTGTGGAAGATTTTGCCGCTAAAGTTCATAAAGACTTCGCAGAAAAACTAAAACTGGCCAAGGTCTGGGGTGAAGGTGTCTTTGATGGTCAGATGGTCCAGCGCGACTATGCCTTACAGGATGGTGATGTGGTGGAACTACATATCTAGAAGATTGAAGAATTTAGATTGAAGATTTCAGATTTAAGTAAACGAAAAGGGATAATCTTAGGATTCCTCAATCCGCAATCTACAATCCGCAATCTGCAATCTACAATCTCAAATCTCTATACTCCATTCCCACTTCCTACCCGCAAACTCCTCCCTGTTCATCCAGCCCGGAGGCACACTCTTCTCCACGGTCTCGCGACGGCAATTCATGAAACATCCGGGCTAGAGCTTGTGATTTATTTTTCCTTGACAGAAGGAAAGAAAATGCTTACTTTTCCTACCGGTTAAGTAGAATTTTTAATAAGCAGAAATCTTCTATCTGATTCTAACCATAGCTGCCAGCCCCGGCTGGTGGTTGCGAGGGAGATTTGCATTATGGCTTTGTGCATTAGTAAACGATCCATGGCCGAGGAAGAGTGCGAAGATGTTTGCAAGCGCCAGGCAGATAGCCTCGATGAATTGCTCTCTACCAAACTAATGGGGGCAGAATGTCTTGAAAATTTAGTCTGCAGCGAGGAGGATTTTCTGAGAGCAGAACCGGATGAGGAAGGCAGTACAACCGGGCCTGATGAAAAAAGGGACTGTGTCCCGCGAGGAGCTAGCAGCCAAACGGCTCGTTCCAAAGATGGTTCAGTGGCAAGAGTTGTCGAGGCAAAGGATCGTGAAGAAGATATGTTCCAAGGCGATCTAATCAGCTGCTACCTTCAGGAGATCTCTCATTTTCCTTTGCTCACACCAGAACGCGAGATTGAGTTGGCTAAAACCATCAAGAAGGGACAAAGGGAGTTGGTAGCTCTGATGTGGGGTGAGCGTACCAGTGCTTCCCAATTCGATGGTCTGCGTCAACAGCTACGCAAGTGGCAAAAAGAGTCAGTAAATTACCCCGGGCTACGGGAGAAGATGGCTGAGTACGCTTTGGCGGCTCTTAAGGAGGCTGCGGCTGAGGAGGATGCTACAAAAAATCAGCGCCAATTATCGGAAGAAGCTCTTGAAATTGCAAGAAGAATTGATGATGCCAAAAATAAGATGGTTGAGGGCAACTTGCGCTTGGTGTTGAGCATTGCCAAGCGGCATAGGGGCAGAGGTTTGAGTTTTCTCGATCTCATTCAGGAGGGAAACATGGGTCTGCTCAAGGCGGTTGCCCGTTACGACTATACCAAGGGGAACCGTTTCAGTACCTATGCCACCTGGTGGGTGCGCCAGTCCATTATTCGCGGGATCTACGATAAGACTCGCACTATTCGACTGCCTGTGCATTTCATTGAGATGAAGAGTCACTTTTTCAAGATTTTCTACGAACTGGTGAAAGAACTCGGCCGGGAACCCACCCCTCTTGAAATTGCCGAGCACAGCGGCTTGGGTATAGACAAAGTGATGATGATTATCCAACTGTCCACCCGTCCGATTTCCCTGGAAGCTCCCCTGGGAAGTGAGGAGCAGCGTTTGGGTGATTTCATTGCCGATGATAGAGCGGTCTCACCGCTCGAGGATGTGAGCAAGCAGGAGTTAACAGAGATCACTGCTGAGGTCCTGAGTACTCTTTCGAGCCGAGAAGAAACTATCCTCAAGTCCAGATTTGGCATTGATGGTAGGCCCACCGAGACCTTGAAGACCATAGGTGAACGTTTCAGTGTCTCCAAAGAACGCATAAGACAGATTGAGAAAAAGGCTATTCGCAAGCTGCGACACAGTTCTCGGGGTGAGCGCTTGAGAAGCTTCGTAGATTAAGGAGAGGCGGATGCTATTAGGCCAAGGGGGAGACTACTCCACCACGAGCAATTCGCGCCATTAATGGCATCGTATTTTTTGAGAAAGCATCAAATCTTCATGCTGGCCTTTGCGGGGCTAAGAGTGGGAGGAGAGGTGGCTCAGGTGCTCGTTGTTTCGCAGCCTCCCCCTTTGGCCTGTGTCGCTCATAACATTTTTGGGGAAATTCCTGATGCCCCATTGAGTCTTGACAAGGTGCATGAACATCTTTTATAGAGGAGTAGCGATGGAGGCGAATCTCCAGATTTAAACTAGCCCGGATATCTCATGAATTGCTGTCGCGAGACCACGAAGATGGGCGTGCCACCGGGCAACCGCAAGGGTGTTGGTTCCGAGGCGTACCTGAACGGAACGTCGCAGGGGCCGACACCCGAGGACGCCCGGAAGGACGGCCATATCCGTGGCCGCAGCAAGTCATTCATGAAATATTCGGGCTAAAGGAATTAGATTCATAGATAGCAGGCCACGAAGGCTTACCTGTACTGAGATTAAGGTGAACTTTGTGGCCTTTTTTTTCACCCGCAGAAAGTTGAGGAGGCAGAAATGAGGTTGAGATTTAGCAGGGAACTTGTTCTTGTTATCTGTGTGGTAGTGCTCGCCTGGGGAACTGCCGAGGCACATTTCGGCATGATTATACCCTCGGATGAGATGGTGATGAAAGGTGAAAGCAACAACGTCTCTTTACAACTCATGTTTTGGCATCCGTTCGAAAATGTGGGTATGGAGCTGGCAAGGCCGGCGAAGTTTGGGGTGGTTGCCAACGGCGTCAAGACGGATCTGCTGAACACGCTGTACTCCCAAAAGATCAACGGGTATACCACTTGGAAGACAAACTATCGGATCAAACGTCCAGGCCTCTACGTGTTTTACATGGAGCCACAGCCTTACTGGGAACCGGCTGAAGATAGCTACATTGTCCACTATACCAAGACCGTGGTAGCAGCGTACGGGGCAGATGAGGGCTGGAGTGATCCCATTGGTCTAAAAACCGAAATTGTGCCTTTGAGCAGACCCTTTGGTCTCTATGCCGGAAATGTCTTTCAAGGTGTGGTTATGGTAAACGACAAGCCGGTGCCTTACGCTGAGGTGGAGGTGGAGTACTTCAACCTAGGTGGAAGCTATTCGGCTCCTACTGATTACATGGTAACCCAGACCATCAAAGCTGATTCCTCTGGTGTGTTTACCTATGCGGTGCCCAAGGCCGGATGGTGGGGTTTCGCTGCGCTCAGCACTGATGATCGCCAGATAGAGGGTAAGGATGTGGAGATTGGCGCTGTCTTGTGGGTGAACTTTTACGAAATGAAATAATTTGAGCAAACGGCCTGGATTGGGTAGATGAACGAGTGAAAAGTAGGAAGGCCAAGGCAAGAACAGGGTGATGAAATTTCCTTGACTCCGTTACCTTGAATTACTAGCATGGCCATTGCGGCTCAACGAACAAGCTGCGCATGTGCGCCACCACGGTCATATTTCGGCACCGTGCAAGCGAAGACGATAGTATTCTCAAAGAGCCGCTTTGAGTCAACCCCCAGGTTCGGTTTCTTTGATCTTTCCAAGCATCGGAGGTTTTTGCCGTGAAAAGAGTATTGACCATTGCCGGATCGGACTCTGGGGGTGGGGCCGGCATTCAGGCAGATCTGAAAGCCATCACTTTGTTAGGCGGATTTGGGATGAGTGCCATTACTGCTCTTACCGCCCAAAACACCGTGGCGGTGGTGGCCATCCATGATGTGCCGTTGGATTTTATTGAAGCTCAAATCGACGCGGTCTTCACCGACATCGGGGTTGACGCTGTGAAAACGGGAATGCTTTCAAAGGCGGAGGTGGTAAGACTGGTTGCCACTAAAATAGACCAGTACAAGCCGCCCGTGGTGGTGGTTGATCCCGTCATGGTGGCTAAAAGCGGTGCCCCGCTGCTGGCTGCTGAGGCGCAGCAGACCCTGGCCCAATTTCTGCTGCCCTTGGCGACCCTGGTGACCCCCAATCTACCAGAAGCCTCCGCTTTGGTTGGCTGGGAGGTGAGAGACGAAAATGACATGCACCGTGCCGCCGAGGAAATACACAAAATGGGGCCGACTTACGTGCTGGTCAAGGGAGGTCACCTCCACGGTGAGGCCATGGATCTGCTCTTTGATGGCCGGCAGTACCACGAGTTTCGCGCCACCCGGGTGGAGACCAAGAACGTCCATGGTACCGGGTGTACCTATGGTTCTGCCATCGCCACCTATCTAGCCCAAGAACTAGATGTGATTGAAGCGGTGGCAGCAGCAAAGCGTTTTATCACTGAAGCCATTCGTCATGGACTTGCCCTGGGACAGGGTCATGGTCCCACCAATCCGTACGCAGCGGTGAGGCAAGAGTGGAAGAGCTAGCCCGGATATTTCATGAATCACTTGCTGCGACCACGGATATGGGCGTCCTTCCTGGCGTCCTCGGGTGTCGGCCCCTGCGACGTACCGTTCAGGTACGCCTCGGAACCAACACCCTGCGGTTGCCAGGTGGCACGCCCATCTTCGTAGTCTCGCGACAGCAATTTATGAAATATCCGGGCTAGCTCTTACACTCTTGCCTCACCGCTGCGTCCGGATTGGTGGGACCATGACCCTGTCCCAGGG
>JAUVTM010000099.1 GCA_030601545.1 Syntrophobacterales bacterium | reverse complement strand
TTGGTAGTTGTAGACAGCCTCGGCAAAACGCTCCGGATGTCTGATCTTATCCAGGCTGGCATATATGAACACACACCCCAAAACAACCCTTGCTACCAACGCTGCGTTGGGATGACTCAACCAGGAAGCTGTGTGCCTATCTTCGCCCATGAATGTCATCCACCGAGGTTTCAGTGTTCAGGTGTCAGATGTTACCCTCTATTTTTCTTTTTCCTGACACCTGAAACCCGACACCTGAAACCCTGAGATTTGGTGCTTGGAATTTGATATTTTGCAATGCTCCACTACTCCATTACTCCAGCTCTCTTCTGCTTAGTTCCTAGTTCCTACTGGCAACCACTGGTTGTCCCTCTGCTTGCCATTGCTGCATGCCACCGGTGAAGATCTCTACCCAATCCACTCCGGCAAAAAGGAGTTTTTCGGTAAGTTCCACACTCATCTCACAGCTGGCACCATCGCAATAGGTGATTACCCGTGGTGCTGCCCGTAGCTGCTCCTCTAGTCTGGGGAAAACCGAATCAAAGTCTCTCACTGGGAGGCTCACCGCTCCTGGAATGTGCCCCTGCTCAAAAAACTCCGGGTCGCGAGCGTCCACCAAGAGAGCATCACCACTCTTATATGCCTCTTTGACCTGCTTTAGCGACACTGCTGGCAATCCCCCTGTCAGCTGCTCGTTGAGCACTTTTTCCTGCCAACGTTCCACCAGGGGAATCCCCTCAGCCCGGAACGCATTCACAGCTATGCCAAGGGCTCCGGAAATGATGATAATTCCGATTGACTGGAGGAGAGATCGCTTCATATGGCTCAGCCTGCATAATTCATGAATCCCCTTTGGTTCATGAATAATTCGGGCTAGGGGTAGACGACGATGGGCTTGTCCTGTTCTTCGGTGATGCGGCCGACATGGGAGGCTGCCGGAGTCTTCAATTCCTGCAGGCGGGCTATCAGCTGCTCTGTTTTCTCTGAGGATACTGCAATGAGCAACCCTCCAGCGGTCTGAGGATCGGCCAGCATCAGGGATACTTCCTGGCGTAACCCGTTCTCGTAGCGCAGGTGTGGATTGACATACTGTAAGTTAGTGTGGGTGGCAGCAGGGATCTTGCCCTTGCGGACGAATTCCCATGCTTCTTCCAGGGTGGGAACATTGCCTGCAAAAATCTCAGCACTCACCTTGCTGGCCTGGGTCATCTCCAGAAGATGTCCCAAAAGACCAAATCCGGTAACGTCAGTAACAGCGTGAACGCCAACCTCTCTCATGGCCTGGGCTGCGTCTTTATTCAAAGTAGCCATGAGCGCCGTCGCCTTTTCGATGAGAGGTTCACTGGCAATACGACGCTGAATGGCTGAAGAGATGGCTCCTACTCCCAGAGGCTTTGTAAGCACCAAATCATCGCCAGGTCTGGCGTCTCCGTTGGTGCGAATCTGGTCTATCTCTGCATAGGCAGTGACCACCAAGCCATATTTCAGCTCGCTGTCCTCGATGGTGTGGCCACCCAGCACGGAAATTCCCGCTTCTTTGGCCTTATCCACACCGCCGCGGAGAATATCGGACATGACGCTGAGTTTCAGGCTGTGCTGAGGAAAACCCATGATGCTGAGGGCAAAAAGAGGCTCAGCACCCATTGCATAGATGTCACTGAGAGAATTGGCCGCGGCGATCTGGCCAAAACTGTAGGGATCATCCACAATGGGTGTAAAAAAATCCACAGACTGCACGATGGCGTGAGTCTCATTCACCCGGTAAACAGCGCCGTCATCAGCGGTGTCAGCTGCCACCAGTGCGTTGGGATCGTCCACCGGCGGCAAGCTTTTGAGAGCTTTGGCCAGATCCTCCGGCCCGATCTTGCAAGCTCAACCACCTTTTCCCGCAAACCGGGTCAACTGTGGATCTTCAGTGGAGCTCCTCAGGAGGAAACGGTCAATGAGTTGTCTGCCAAAAGCCGCTTTCATTTTTCATTCCTTGACCTTGTCCATTACAACTTCAGTACTTTTTTAACACTAACATTCGCTAAAGTTAAGCTCTTGAGAATTTTTGTCAAATAGATAATCACGATCACAGCTATGACACATATAGAAAAACCCAATAGCACAGATAACGAATTTCGGGCTTCCCTACCTTTAGGAAGGTTGGAATATTGGAAGAATGGAATACTGGAATGATGTTTTCGGACAAAAGGCTCCTAAGCAGTGAGGGATTTTCTTTAAGCTATACTGCCATTATTCCATCATTCCAAAATTCCATTATTCCTGCTGCAATGTAGGGAATATATACGGCAAAATCTCATTTTATCCCAATACGATGCAGTAGTCTCGAATCGCTTCACTAAAACTTGCGGCTACGGAGAATGTTATAGACCAACCAGAGGCCCAGAACTCCAGAGACCAGGTAGCCGATGATGCCAAGGGCAGGGAAACCGAAAATCAGGGGTTTCACCCCGGTGGTGATGATCATCGAGGAGGCCACTATCAAGGCAGCGACGATGATGCCCAAGGTGAGACGATTGGTAATGTTCTCAAGAGTGTTACGAATCCCACCCAGGTTTTCGTGCTGGAAGCGGATGTTCAGTTCGCCACGATCAATCTTGCCTATGATTTGGCTCAGCCGCAGGGGCAACTCCTTCTGGAATGTAAGGAGGCCGGAGATGTTACGGCTCAGATCTCTCCATATCGTAGCCGGCTTCCACCGTTCCATGGCCAACTTCCTCACGTATGGTTTGGCCTCCTCCACAACATTAAGTTGAGGATACAACTGTCGCGCTGTGCCCTCTGCAGTGATCAAGGCTTTGATCATGATGGCCAGATCAGCAGGCACTTTGAGCCTGTTCTCCCGCAGCATGGTGCTGATATCGAGGAGCAGCTGGCCGAGATTGAGCTCTTGAATGGGCAAGCTGTGGTAGATATCTACTATGTCTAAAATCTCTCGCTCCATCTGCCGCGGCACAATGCTGCCATCAACCTGGGTCATGGTTAGCAGAATGCTCAAAATCTTTTCACTGTCCCTGTCAACCACTGCGTTTATCAAGTCGATAATATCGTAGCGGGTTCGCCGGGTAAGGCGACCTACCATGCCCCAATCCAAGAGGCAGATAACGTTGTCATCCAGAATGATTATGTTGCCAGGGTGAGGATCAGCATGGAAAAAGCCATCTTCAAGGATTTGCTTTACGGTGAGACGAAGGCCGCGTTTAGCCAGGAGTTCTCGGTCCGCGACCGCGTCTACTTTAAGGTCCTTTAGCTTGGTCCCCTGGACCAATTCCATGGTGAGAATCTGCGGGGTTATAACTTCTTCATAAAGTCGAGGGATATACACTTCGCCGGTCTCGGTGAGTGTGTTAGCAAAAATCTTCATATGACGGGCTTCTCGGGTGAAGTCGAGTTCCCGAAACAGGCTCTTTTTCACTTCTTGTACCAGGTTGGGCAAATCGTAGATCTGCCCCCATTCCGTGCGCTCATGCAGCTGTCCGGCAATCAGTTCCAGGATATAGAGATCTGTTTCGATTACCGGGCGAATCTTGGGGCGCTGTATCTTCACTGCCACCATCTGCCCGCCATCTCTAAGAACAGCTTGGTGAACTTGGGCTAGAGACGCCGCTGCCAGCGGCTTCTCCTCGAAGCTCGAAAAAATCTCGGTCAAGGGCCGCCGGAGATTCTTCTCCACCACCCGACGGATGGCTTCGTAGTCCACCGGAGCCACTTCATCTTGGAGTTTACGCAACTCCAAAACGAGGGGGTTGGGGATTAGGTCGGGTCTCAGGCTCATGAGCTGGCCAAACTTGATGAAAGTAGGACCCAGATCCTCCAGCGTGTGGCGCATCCGCTCCCAGGTACTCATCTCGGGGTGGATCTTGTGGATTTTTCTCAGGAGTTCCTTGCCCGGAAAATCCAACCGCTCCACCACATCATCGAACCCGTACTTGAAAAGGGTCTTTACAATGTCCTTGAAGCGGCGCAGATGCTTCACGGCCTTGATATCCACCATCTACTCCTGTTCTTTTCCACTCGCTTCTTCACGCATTGCAAGCTGCTTCTCGAGATCCTCCACCCGCGCCTGGAGCTCTTTAAACTCCTTCTTGCTGCCGATGTCAAAGTTGTCCAGACCCTTCCGCACCGTCTCCGCGATTTTTTCCTGGATATCTTCCAGCTGGTGCCTACCACTTTCCACCAGGTCCTGCGCAAACCGTTCCGCTTCATCTCGCGAAATTTTGCCCTCGTCCACCCACCGCCGAGTAGCCTCCTCCACCTTTTCCTTGGTCACCACGGCAGCACCGAGGCTAGCCAACAGACTATTTCTGATCATTTCTAGGACAGACATGAGCGAACCTCCTTGTGATGCTGGTACTCAACTGAGTTCCGGCGATAATTACATGTGGTCCTCGGAGAAGAACACCACCAACAAACGCTTAATGTTGTTAACTATATAGTTCAATTCTAGGGACCTCCTCATCGAATGTCAAACTAAGGATCTGTCAGACAATAGGTATTACATTTATACATCCTCTTTCCAGACAACTCCTAACTCTCTTTGACTTGAACCTGTCACGGTCTTTGCATACAATGGTCCTGACACCAAATCCTCAAAGCATAGGAATAACCATGAGCAAAACAGTAACCATTGATGACGCAACCCTGTACATGAGCCATCCGGATGAATTCCCCATGAAGTGGGTTGGCCAGAAGGAGCTCATGGACCAGATCCTTGCCGCCTGGCTTGTAGTTAGCCCTGATGACCTGCCTTTGAATCCCCGCCTCCTCGGCAAACCTGGAGTCGGCAAAACCACTCTTGCCTATGCGGCTGCCAAAAAGCTTAACCGGGAAGTATACATGTTTCAGGTGACCATGGACACACGGCCCGAGGATCTGCTGGTAACCCCGGTGATTTCCGAAGCAGGGAAAATACGATACGTGGCTTCGTCCATCGTCACCGCCATGATCCGAGGGGGAGTAGCGATTCTAGACGAGGGCAACCGCATGAGTGAAAAAAGCTGGGCCTCTCTAGCGCCGTTGTTGGACAGCCGCAGGTACGTGGAGTCAATCGTCGCCGGGGTCAAGATTCACGCCCATGCCGATTTCCGCATCTGCGCCACTATGAACGACGACGCCAGCACCTTTGAACTGCCGGAGTACATTCACTCTCGATTGCAGCCACAAGTGTTCATTGATTTCCCGGAACGTGAAGAAGAAAAACTGATCCTCGCCCAGAACCTTCCGTTCGCCGATGACACAATTCTCAACTACGTTGTGGACTTTTTGCAGATGAGCCACCTGGCCCAGGAGCGCTACACGGTTCGCGATGGTATCAACATTGGGCGTTATGCCATTAAGCTTCTGTCCACGTCTCGAAAACTGAAATGGCCGCGACGGGTGCCGCCACCTGCCAAAAAGGTTCACCAGTGCCTTGATCAGGCCATCCATCTCATCCTTGGACAGGACGCTCGCCGCTATTTGCCACCACCAGAGGCCGAATCATGACGGCGTAATGGCATTCTGTGGGAGCGGCTTTCCAGCCGCGACTTTAGCCATTCAGCCATTGGAGGATCGCGGCTGGAAAGCCGCTCCCACATGCACTATTTAAACATTTGCTGAATGTATCCACCAACAAGCGGACAACCGTGCAACCAGAATCCGGCATCTTTTTCGAAAACATTTGCTTCGTGCCAATCCTACATGGTCGGCTTGAATTCGCTATGGCCGTAATTCGCTGGTTTGCCCGCTGGCAACCGGATGCGGTGGCACTGGAATTTCCCAGGACACTGCGGGAACCATTGCTCAAAGGACTCAAGCGGCTACCGCTGCTCTCGGTTGTTCTTTATGAAGAAAAAGACGGTACTCACGTTTACTTGCCCCTGGAGCCCACCGACGGTGTGGTGGAAGCTGCTCGCCTCGCTCTGACTCATGATCTTCCCCTCCATTTCATTGACCGAGATCTGGAGTCTATGCCTCAGATTAACGAAGCATTTCCGGATCCTTATGCTATGCAACGGATTGGCCACACCGCCTACTGCCAGGCATACGCGGATCAGTCCGCTGAGAGAGAGGCGACCAGGCAGGATCTTTTGCGTGAAGCCAACATGGCTTACCATCTCCAGAGACTCAGAAAAAAGCACCAGCGTATTCTCTTTGTCTGTGGTATCAGCCATTACCCTCGTATTATGGCTCTACTTTCGAGCACTCAGGCTCAGCCTATTGGACGCCAGCGTCGCGATGGGGTAATCCTTGCCCATCTGCATGAACGTTCCAGCCGGGAAATAATGTCCGAGATACCCTATCTTGGAGCCGCTTTCGAAACACAGCGGCATGAGCTTTTCACCCTCTGGCAGGAACAACCCGACGCTTCTCCTCCCCTTGATCGTCTGAACCAGCATGAAACTCTCTTCCAGGATGCGGCCAGACAACACCTGCAAAACTCCCAGGAAGAAGTAACACCCCAACAGCTTGCAGTGCTGCGTCGTTTTGCCAGAAACTATGCACTTGTTCAGGGTTTTCTTGCTCCGGATTTCTACCAGCTCGTCGTTGCTGCCCGTGGTGCTGTGGATGACAACTACGGTTACGAGGTCTGGGATCTGGGAAGCCGATACCCGTGGCAGGAGGAGAATCCCACCCTTCCCACCATTGAGCTTCGCGGCGAGGACCTTTTCTTGAACCAGAAAAAAATCCGTTTTCATCGCCGTTTCCGCACCATGCGTCGCCGTCTTGTGCCGGTTCCTGCAAAAAAAAAGCGGTCGCAGGAACAACGTCCCGGAGAATGGCAGCGGAAGTGGCAGGGGCACATGATCTGCTCGCATCCCCCAGAAGATATTGTCATCGAAGGTTGGGGCCACTACATCAAGAAGAAAACCGGTCAGATCCTGGCCGCGGAGAACAGCCGGACTGTTCCTTTCACCAGTTCTCTTATGGATGGGATTGACTTGCGTGAGACAATTCGCAACTGGCACGAAGGCAAACTTTATGTAAAGGAAAACCGGTCTCTACAGGGAAAGGTGGGCTCAGTGGTGCTCATCTTTGATGAAGACCAGCCTGCCGAAAGTGAGGCGGAAAGATTCCCTTGGCGCGTGACCTGGCTGGGTGAACATGAGCAGGAATCGGACATGGCATTTTATGCCACTCCATCAGGCCAGCACCTCGTCGGACCAGGAATATCGCGCTGCCAGTACGGCGGCTTCATGCTTACCTATCCCCCCATGCGGGTATACGACATTTGGCAGGACTCATTTTTTGACATCGCCAGCACTAAGTCGGAACGATTGTTGCTGGCTGCCATCGACTATTGTGAAGAAGCCCAGATTGCCTACATCGCCGCCAAGCCCCCCCGGAGTTGGTGCCATACGGCGGCAAGCCGTTACCGCAAGAAAATCATCTATTTACCCATTGGTATGTTCTCACCGGTTTTTCTCAAAAAGATTCGCACCTTTCATGTCCTTGACGGCCATCACGTGCGGGAGGTAGCCGGTGAATATAT
>JAUVTM010000314.1 GCA_030601545.1 Syntrophobacterales bacterium | reverse complement strand
GACATTCCTTGTGTTTGTTCTGGAGTGACTGGCGGAAGGTCTGTGCCACTTCCGCAGCTGTGGGTGGGGGAGCCCCTGGCCCCGTTCCGCAGGAACGGGGAACAGGGAGGGGGCGCCTTCCCCCACACATAGCTGCGCCAGAAGTGACCAGACCGTGAGACTCGGCCTCCGGCCCATAGGGGCCTACGCCCCGGAGGGAACGCAAGAACAAATACAAGGAATGTCCTTCCGAGTTCACTAATTGCTGCTAGTCAGCCTTACCGCTTGAGTGCTGGGATGTTCCCTCCGCTTACGCTCGGCCTGCTGTCCTTGCCGGGCGGTGGTGCTTCGGGCCGAAGTAGATGGCAGCCCGAGCTGCGGATATTGCCAGCCTCTGCCATATTGCCTGGGCAGGCTGATCAATTGAAATTGACATAGGCTGGCTATATACGCCGCTGCGGGAAAATCCCAGCCCTCAAGCTCCATCTAAACAGAGCTAAGCAGATGCACTTTTCATTTGTAAATCACCAGCAGTAGTAGTTCCTTTTCCCGTTTGCTATATTAGGAATTCAGGTGTCAGGTTTCAGGTGTCAGGAAAGAAAAAAAACTGAATACTGCAACCTGTTGGAGCAAAGCGGAAATCCCGTCTGAAGCGAAGCGGCAGCGGGGAACACTGAAACCTCCATCCGTCCTGAAACCTGGTACCTGACACCTGAAACCTTAGTCACTGTAATGAGCCCATGATTGACTTGATGAGGAAAGATCTAAAGAGAATCCGCGTCTTCGTAACTGATGGCTACTGGCGTAAAACGCTTGCTGCGGTTCGCGCCCTAGGCCGCCGGGGAGTGCGAGTTACGGTTGGGGAAAGCACCTACTTGGCGCCGGCGCTATTCTCACGATATTGCCACTGCCGGGTGCGCACTCCCTCCCCAGTATTGCAGCCGTCCCAATATCTTGATTTTCTTGAGACGTACCTAAAGCGCCATCCCCACCACGTACTCATGCCCATGGAGGAAGATACTCTTCTTTTGCTTGCTCGTAACAGGGAGAGATTCCAAAATATAACCAGCCTCCCTTGTGCCGACCACCATCATCTGCTCTTTGCCCGCGACAAACTGAAGGTGCTCAGACGAGCAGAAGACCTTGATATCCCCATTCCAAGAACCTTCGAGATCGACAACATGGCAGAAGCCAAGCCACTTAGTAAACAACTGGAGTACCCGGTGGTGGTCAAGCCAAGGGTGGGATCTGGCAGTGCGGGGGTGGAATACGTGGAGGAACCGGCTCAACTGCCGGCTGCTCTGGACCGAGTGTTTCGTTCTGGACAATCGCCACTGGTGCAGGAAAGATTGCCTTCTGAGGGTGCGGGAATTGGCGCCAGTTTCCTACTGGACCAGAATCATCAGGTGCGCGCCAGTTTTATTCATCGCCGCCTCCGCGAGTATCCGGTCCAGGGCGGTCCCAGCACTCTGCGCCAAAGCATCATCCACGAACAAGCAAGACGTGACGGCGCCAGACTCCTGGAGAGCCTGCGCTTGGTGGGTGTGGGCATGGTTGAGTTCAAAATCGATAGCCGTGATGGCACAGCCAAGCTCCTTGAGGTCAACCCGCGCTTCTGGGGATCGCTGGCTCTGGCCATCAATACTGGGGTGAATTTCCCCTACCTTCTTACCCTGATGGCCCTGGGGTTGGATTTTCCGGCTGTGCACACCTATAGGTTGGGACATCTTTGCCGCTGGCTTCTGCCAGGGGATATTCTCCATTTTCTGCAAAACCCCAACAGGTGGCGGTTGAAACCGAGCTTCTTCCAATTTCGCCGACCCAATTTGAGTTACGACATCATTGACATGGACGATCCCCTGCCCATCCTTGGAACCTTTCTGGGCTTACTACCTTTCTACAGCAGCAAAGACTTTGTCCATGTGCGTATGAGAAGATGAAGGAAAGAATCCGGGCTCTGAGGACCCGGCTTTGAGCCACCCCAGGAGGGGGCTTCAATGCTCTTTCCCCTCCTGCTGCAGTCTGCTGGAGTAATGGAGCCCGGCGATTTTAGATTTTAGAATGCAGATTTAAGATTTAAGAGCCCACAACCTCGCGGTAAGAAATAGCATGAACCTCAATCTGCAATCACCAATCTGAAATCATAAATCATACATAGACTGGACCTGAGGACCAGGTTTTCTAGGACTAACTAAAAAGTCATTGAAAAATATCCGCAGTTAAGCTAAATAGTTAAGACTTCCGACCTTCACTGGAGGCTCGACACTTGGTGTTGAATTAATGGGAGATTCGGTTGTATGGCTGCAGCAGCATATTCACGAGCACAGCCTCCTTTACTTCATAGCTCTCTACACTG
>JAUVTM010000189.1 GCA_030601545.1 Syntrophobacterales bacterium | reverse complement strand
AGAGACTTCAAGTATTCAACCAGGGCTTGAATTTCCTCATCCTTCAGATGAGAAAATGGGGGCATTCCTCCTCCACCTTGCCTGATTTGTTTTATAATATTGTCCTCACTGGCAGTCCTGCCGCTGCGTAGCCGTTCACTCTTGAAAAGGCCGAGAAGACCCGGACCCACTTTACGGGTTTTGCTATCGGTAAAATGGCAGACGGTACAGTTGTTCTTGAACAGAGCCTCACCGGATATGGTCTTTTTCTCGTTCTTGAGTTTTGTAAAAATCCAGGTGTCTCTGCGCCCGGACTTGGGGAACCAGAAAGATCCCTTCAATTCAACCCCCAGCTTTGAACAATTCAGGGCCAGATCGGCCTGTCCATCCTCGTTATCGAAAACGAGTGAGAAATGGAACAGGTCCCCTTTCTTGATTATCTTCTTGATGATCAAACCACCCTCAAATTGTTCGCCAGTGAATTGATCAGGTGCGGACGCTGTGAAACGATACGTCTTATCAAAGTTTGATTTCCATATTCCTGGAATCTCACAGCGGAGCGGTTCAAGGTTCGGCTTGGGCTGGGCAAAGATGGATTGATTGAGACCATTATAAATGACGCCGTTACTGCATTGGTGGTCAGCAGCAACAAAAAACCACTTGCTCTTGTCCAGTTCGTGCAGATCCCCCTTGATGTCGGCGGAGACATATTTCCCCTCAGGGAAATTGGCCTTTTTGTTGGCCACATCCCCCCCAACAGGAACGAGGCGATAGCTCTTGAAATTGGCTCCGTCTATGGCCAGCATCTGGGGACCCAAATTGTGATTTCCGTCTCGGATGGTCATTCGCACTCGAAAGAGACCAGGACCTCTCTTTTCGAATCTAATGTCGGACAATTGAGGGTCATCTTTGGTAGTGCCGTCCACAGGCAGGACGACTGGAACCTCGTTGTCCCCATTCTCTTTTATTCTTACTTGCATCGGGAAGTAAAGATAGCCCTCGCTGTAAACGTGGAGGCCCCAGGGTCCTCCGGCAGGCAAGGGAATCTTGAACTTGCCATCAGGCCCTATCACACCCCCGGTCTCGAACTCGTTGTTGTGCAATTCCCCCCGTTCAAGTGCGACCACTCCGCTTGCCACCACCATCCCGTCGGAAGTGATCACCGTCCCGGAAATGAAGGTCTGGGCATGTGCTGATGACGCAGCCGGTAGAATAAAGACGGAGCACACCAAAATAAAACAGAAAGAAAAGAACAATCTATTCATGGGGATCTCCTGCAGAGTAAAGTCAGTAGGTGGCTTTCAGAATTTAAATTTTGTATTCAGGTTCTAATCTTTCAAAATTCGGCGAAAATCTTAAGACTGCAATCTACAATCTAGAATCTCCAATCTACAATCATAAACTCCACCAAATCCCGCAGCCCTGACAGCATTTTTGCGGTGTGGCGGTTTGATGTCTTTTTCTGAAGTCTTGATACTTCTCTCCCCACCAGATCCCCTCCAGTGGCCTCTCAAATATGTTGCCGAGAATTATGGACGAATAGTCTACCGTCGAGAAAGGAGAGATGCAGCAGGGAAGAACATTTCCTTGGGCAGTGATGTAAACAACCTCCCAGGGGCGGAAGCACCCTCTCCAGGGCGTAGCATCAGGGGGGCTGCCTCGGACGCTGTGTACTGGGTCGGTGAGACCTGAGGCACTGAAGAAGATACCAAGCTCTCGGGCCCGTTCCAGACACCGATGAATCAGTTGGGATACCTCCATATCAGGATTGGTAAGGGAACTCTGCGAATTTGCCAGACCGTAGCCCTCATCGTCCAAAAAATAAACAAGTCTTTGGAGATGTAATTCCCGAATGCCCATGAGAGCTGCAAGCTCGATGAGTTTTGGGAGTTCAGTGATATTTTCCTGGTTACCCAAGAACCAGAGAGATAGCTTAGGTTGTGACAATTTCCTGGAGTGCAAGCGTTTTGTCATGGTGCGGAGGTTGTTGACAATCAGATCGAATTTATCGCTGTCACGCACAGCTTTGTAGCCATTCGATGATGCCGCATCCAGAGAAATTCTAATCTCATCCACCTGCGAATCAATGAGTTTCTCTTGCTGTTGTTTATTAAGGAGGATGCCGTTGGTGTTGAAAAGAACTGTCACATTCTTGTTCTTGAGGTGGCGGATCATCTCTGTCAGGTCACGGTTGAGCAAAGGTTCGCCGATGCCATGGAGTACGGCCCGCTCCAGATCGGGTAGCTGCTCAGATATCATAATCAATTCTTCGAGCGAAATATCGCGCTCCGGCTCCCAGCCTCCTCTGTAAATAATGCAAGTCCTACATCTCAGATTGCAGCGATTTGTCGTCTCCACATAGAGACATTTCGGCAGATCTACGGCTCGTGCTGTTTCCGCCATACGATCATGCTCCCCTGACAATGGTAGTACAGATGCTTCCTGTCCGGAGTGGTCTTTCGGCAGAAGAAAGTTGAGAATGCAGGTGTGTCTTTTTCCCGCGTACTACAGGACAGTATTCATCTGGTTCATTGGGGCGCCCGCGCAACACCCGACGAGCAGCGCATCCTCCACCACAACTGCTCACGTGCTCGCAGCTCAGGCAGAATTGGGGTGTATTGTGTGTATCTTTGAAAAGGGGAGTTTGAAAAACAGCTTCCCTTTTTTCCACCAAATCTTCGATGGTCAAATCAGATTCCGGCCAGTACACACATGGTTTCAAACGCCGGTCGGGAGTTATGCGGATGCTGTTGCCTCCACAGGGAGTCCCATTGCCGTTACCTAGTCCTAGGAACGTATTCACCAGGGGTTCGGTCACAGAGATGATTTCAGTTTCATCGAACAACATCTGGTATGCTTCCCAGTACTGGTCGAAGCTCAGCATGAACTTATCAGTGTACATGGGCTGATAGACGTTGACCCTGAAGTCAGCTCCTAAAGATGCTGCCAGTTTGGCGATTCGTCCCTGATCTTTAAAATTAACGTTCATCAAGACCGCCAGAATTGAGACCTTGACTCCCAAGCGGGCACACCTTTCTATCGAACTCATGATGGTCTGCCAGTTGCCATCACCCCGGAATTCGTCCTGTCTTCTCTGGTCTGGAAAATCAATGGAAAATTCCACGTCCCGAAAATAGCTGAGCATTTCGTCGGGGGTTATGGACAGGGTATAACCATTCGAGGCCAGGGTGAGCTTGATTCCTCTCGCTTTGAGGTAGGTAATAATGTCAAGGTATTGCGGATTCAACCCATTTTCACCTGTGCCTAAACCTATGGAATCGATTTCCAAACTGTCGCACACTTTTTCGATGTCATCCAGAGTAAGATTGTAGATCCGACCCTGGTCTCTATAACAGTGGGCACAGTGCAGATTGCAGTTATTGGTCAGGCCGATACCTACTGAGGCCATGGTGACACCTCCTGTTCAATCCTTCCACAGATAAATCAGGGGAAGCCAAAACATATAGTAAGCTGCCATGATGGAGCCCCGAACCGTACCAGACACCTTGGATTTGCCGAGACGCCGCCGGTATGGGACGGGAACACTCTGGATTCGCCATCCTTTCTTGGCAGCCTTGACTACCATCTCAACAGGCCAACCATAGGTCAGCTGTTCCATGTGTAGATCAAAGAGAGTGGCCCGCTTAATTGCACGGAAGGAGCCTAGGTCTGTAATATCCACCCCGTACAACAATCGTAGTAACAAAACGATTATTCTGTTGCCCAGGCGACCGTGCCAGGGCATGGAACCCTTTTCTAGTCTTCCCTTAAGACGGCTGCCCACAACGAGGTCAGCTTTGTCTTCCATCACCGGCCCCGCAACAACCGACAATTGCGTCGGGTCATCACTGTGGTCTCCGTCCAAGAAGACAATGATCTCTGAGTTACGCGTTGCCTTGGCTCCTGCTAGACAAGCGGCGCCATAGCCTCGATGAGGTTCGTGGACTACCCTGGCGCCGGCAGCTACCGCCCGTGCCGCGGTGTCATCGGTGGACCCGTTGTCGGCTACGATGATTTCGTCTACCAGATCCCTGGGCACATCCTGGACGACGCCGCCGATAGCTTGCTCTTCGTCGAGAGCAGGGATGACAACAGAAATTTTCATTACGAGGGCAACCTAGTAACAGTCATAGTCAAAACAGTAGCAAGCGCTTCGCTCGACGAAATCCCCCTCGATCCCCCTTTGGCAAAGGGGGAAGATTCTTAAGTGATTTCATTAAGTTCCCCCCTTTAACAAAGGGGGGATAGGGGGGATTTGAAAGACCTCAGTGTTCAGGTTTCAGCTTCTATTTTTTTCCTGACACCTGACACCTGAAACCCTGAGACTTGGTGGACGGCCCAAAGCCAGGTTCTCTATTTTTCACTTCAAAGGTGCCTGGGCATTGAGGGCCCAATTATATTCCAGGTAAGA
>JAUVTM010000095.1 GCA_030601545.1 Syntrophobacterales bacterium | reverse complement strand
TTTCTCCTCGCATAATTACATAATGGGCAATTGTCGCACACTTTACCCAATGTGCGTTGAAAACGGTTCATCTCTTATTCCTTTAAGAGGTCAGAATCCAGTAGGCAGAGAGCCCCAGTGAAATAGTCGCCCTAGGCGAATTTCACGGGTTAAACATAGAGCAAAGGGCATAAGGTTTCACGCTTAGCGCTATGCTCTATGCGCTAAGCTTTCCCACGGACGACGGACAACTATCAACGGACACCGCCAGAATGGCGGCTTCGTCGATTGTTTCTATTACTCATCCTGGAATTTCGTACAGGGCCGGGTCCGTTTGTCAGAACAGCAGAAACCACCTCAGCACCGAAGTACCGATTTACCTCTTCAATCAGGCTCCGATCAGGCTTCACTCTGATTCTATCACCCAGTTGTATGACGGCCTCACAGTGCTCGTCGGTGCACAGATGGACGTATGCCTTGCAATCGCCTTTGTGGCGCCCCAAAATAGTTTTGAGATCAGCCAGATTGTCCTTGGTGACTGTTGCCGCAGGGAGTTTAATGTGAATTGCTTGGGTCATATGCTCCTTGGCTTCCAGGAGGGTGAGAATGCGTTGTGCTATGATTTTGGCTCCCTTATCCTCCTGTTGTACGGTGCCCACAATGAGCAAGGGATCATCCACATCAAGGAGATGGCGGCTACTCTGATAGGTGTCGCTAAAGATAACCACCTCCACAGTACCCTTGCGGTCTTCCAGGGTTAGAAACGCCATGCGGTCACCTTTTTTCGTGGTTATCTCCTTGAGATCGGCATTGAGGCCGCAGAGGACTATTTGGATTCCATCAGTCTTGTCTGCAATACTTGAGCTATCCACAATGGGGAAGGCTTTCATTTCTTTTTCGTAAGCGTCGAGCGGATGACCGCTAAAGTAAAAACCGAGAGCCTCCTTTTCCATGGCAAGCTTCTGCCGGTGGTTCCATTCAGGGATATTGGGTAAAGGGGGCTCGGAGTTACGCTGCTGCCCGGCAAAAGTGCCGAACATACTTATCTGGCCGCTCAAACGATCTTTCTGGATGGTTTGCGCCATCTCCATTGCCTCTTCGAGTGCGGCCAAGGCTTGACTCCGCACAGGGTGAAGAGAATCAAAAGCGCCGCACTTGATAAGGCTTTCCGCTACACGCCGGTTGACGCGTTGCAGATCAACCCTTTCGCTGAACTCATAAAGAGATGAGAACGGATCACCATCAAACCTTGCTTCGATGATAGACTCGACAGCAGCCGCACCCACGTTTTTTACCGCACCGAGGCCGAAGCGAATACTGTCACCCACTACAGTGAAGTCCCATTCGCTCAGATTCACATCAGGAGGAAGTATTTCCAATCCCTTTTCCCGGCACTCATTCAGGAGCTTGACCAGGCTGTCGGAGTTGCTCAAAAAGCTATTCAACAGTGCCGCCATATACTTCAGAGGATAGTGGGCTTTGAGATAGGCTGTCTGGTAAGCTATGAGCGCATAGGCGGCACTATGGGATTTGTTGAACCCATAGCCGGCAAATTTTTCCATGAGATTAAAAATGTGCGCAGCTTTTTTGAGATCAATACCGTTTTCCTCGGCTCCTGCAAGAAAACGATCGCGCTGTGCTGCCATCACCTTCGGGATTTTCTTGCCCATGGCCCGCCTCAGAATGTCGGCTTCGCCGAGGCTGTAATTGGCCAAGACACTGGCAATCTCCATTACCTGCTCCTGATAGAGAATGACCCCGTAAGTGTCCCGGAGAATATCCCGCAGTTGCTCCAGTTCGTAGCTGACTTGTATATTACCGTGCTTTCCGTTTATAAAGTCATCCACCATACCGCTCTCGAGGGGGCCGGGGCGGTAGAGGGCAACCAACGCGGTGATATCATTGAAAGTTTCAGGCTTTAGCCGTACAACCAAGTCACGCATTCCAGAGCTTTCCAACTGGAACACGCCGGTTGTATCCCCGCGGCTCAGGAGTTCATACGTTTTCGGATCGTCCAGGGGCAGATCACGCATGTCCAGTTCGACACCAGTATTCTCCTTGATGAGTTTTACGGCGTTGTCGATGACTGTAAGGTTGCGCAGTCCCAAGAAATCAAACTTGATAAGGCCGGCCTTCTCCACGTATTTCATGGGAAACTGAGTCACCACTTCGCCCTTGGAACCCTTATAGAGAGGCATGTACTCGACGATAGGAAGATCTGAAATAACTACGCCGGCAGCATGAGTGGAAGCATGACGCGTGAGGCCCTCCAGGGCCAAGGCCACATCGAAAAACTCTTGGAGAGCTGGATCTTTGCGAAGTTCCTTGAGTCGGGGCTCAGTCTTGAAGGCTTTTCTGAGCGTCATCTTGAGAGCCGGAGGAATGAGTTTGGCTATCTTGTCCACATCTCCATACGCCATGCCGAGGGCGCGACCCACATCACGGATAACAGCTCGCGCCTGCATAGTGCCGAAGGTGGTGATTTGGGCAACCCGATCTTTGCCGAAACGCTCCGAGACATACTGCAGGACCCGGTCCCGGCCATTCATGCAAAAATCAACATCGATGTCTGGCAGGCTAAGCCGTTCCACATTGAGAAAGCGTTCGAAGATCAGACCATGAGCGATGGGATCGAGATCAGTGATGCTAAGGCTATAAGCTACCAGACTGCCAGCCGCAGACCCCCGTCCAGGGCCGACAGGTATCGAGTTCTCTCTGGCAAACCTGACGAAGTCTGCGACGATGAGAAAGTAGGTGCTAAATCCCATTTTTTGGATGACCGAAATCTCGTGGGCCAGACGGTGGCGGTATTTTTCTTCCTCCTCACCGCTGAAGTCTGGTTGCTTTCTACGAATTTCTTCAAGCCTTCTGACAAAACCGTCCTCGGTTTCCCGTTCAAAACAGGACTCTGCCGAGTCACCCGGTTCCAGAGGAAACTCCGGGAAGTGAGGTTGATCAAGTTCTAGGCTGACGTGGCAGCGTTCCGCTATTGCCAAGGTATTCTCAAGGGCAGTCGGGACATCGTGGAAGGTAGACCACATCTGCTCAGGAGATTTGAAATAGAGCTCACTGGTTGCAAAACGCATACGTTTTTCATCCAGCACCGTCTTTCCTGTCTGGATGCAGAGGAGCACGTCGTGGGCCTTTGCATCTTCTGCTTTCAGGTAGTGGCAGTCATTGCTTGCAACCAGAGGAATGGAGGTTTTTTCACTGAGGTGGATGAGATCCCTGTTGACTATCTCCTGTTCTGTCATCCCTGTGGCCTGAAGTTCCAGGAAGAAATTATCCTTCCCGAAGATGTCGCGATACTCCATTGCAGCCTGTTCGGCCCGGGTGTAACTGGCGGCCAACAAATGGGATGCCACCTCTCCATGTAAACAAGAAGAAAGGGCAATGAGCCCCTCGTGATAGGTGGTGAGCAGTTCCTTGTCCACCCTTGGTTTGTAGTAGAAACCTTCGAAGTTGGCGAGGGTCAGGAGCTTGAGCAGATTTCGATAGCCCGTATTGTTCTCAGCCAAAAGAACAATGTGATGGTTTCGTGGGCTACCGTGACTCTCTCCACGGTCCCAGCGGCTTTTTGGCGCCACGTAGATCTCACAACCCAGTATGGGCTTGATCCCAAATTCGTTGGCCTTTACATAGAATTCGAGAGCGCCGTGCATGTTGCCGTGATCAGTGATGGCGACGGCAGGCATGCCAAAACCCGCGGCAGTCCTGAGCATGTCAGTGATGCGGATGGCACCGTCTAGAAGGCTGTACTCGCTATGCACGTGTAAGTGGACAAATTCCTTTGATGACATATTCGAGCATCCTTAATTGACGAGTCTTTGCGTACTTGGAGCGGATTATTTTAAATCCGATATTCGGATTTAGTGCCTTGTTATTTTCTGTAGACTCTTCTGCAAATCACCCACGGGGATTGGATGAATAACCGCTCGTCCAATTTCAGCAAGAAGGACGAAGTGACAGATACCTGCTTGGATCTTTTTGTCTTTTTCAAGAGGAACGAGTAGCGCCTCCGGATCTATGTTCTCTGGTATTTCGGTGGGAAGGCCTAGCTTCTGGATGAGATCCAGAGCACGATCCGCATTATCCTCGCTGAGCCCGACCCATTGCCGGGATAGTCGGACGGCGAGTCCCATGCCGATAGCCACCGCTTGACCGTGAGATATATTATAATTGGCCGCAGCCTCTAAGGCATGTCCTAAAGTGTGGCCGAAGTTCAGAATACGTCGCAATCCACTTTCATGCTCGTCCCGATTCACCACCCGGCACTTAACCTCACAGGCCTTGGCGATGATAGTTTCCAAAAGCGGATTGCCAGGGTCAAGAAGGTCAGCCCCTTCCCTTTCCAGAATTGAAAAAAGTTCAGG
Organism: Syntrophobacterales bacterium; assembly: GCA_030601545.1. Classification (GTDB taxonomy): domain Bacteria; phylum Desulfobacterota; class Syntrophobacteria; order BM002; family BM002; genus BM002. Next base: position 3,194 of record JAUVTM010000095.1, on the reverse strand, counting down.
ATCTTCGATGAGGGCAGCTTTGATAACCTCCGCAAACCCATCGCGCCTGGCGTCAGAGGAAAGAGAGGTTAAAACATCAAGATCGGAGAGCACAAGCCGAGGTTGATGGAAAGCGCCTAACAGGTTCTTACCTGAAGGTAGATCCACACCGGTCTTCCCCCCAAGAGAGCTGTCCACTTGGGCGAGCAGGGTAGTGGGAACTTGAATGTAGGGGATACCTCGCATATAGATGGCAGCAGCAAAGCCGGTGATATCACCAACCACACCGCCCCCAACAGCCAGAAGTAGACTTTTGCGGTCAAAGCCCTGAGCAAGGAGCTGCTGGCAGAGGTCGAGGACCGTTCCTATGGTCTTTGCGCTCTCACCCGGGGGTAATGCAATCAAGGTTGTATCGATGGAGTTAGACCGCAGTTGATTTTGAAGTGGTTCGGCCACCAGCGGTCTCACCACCTCATCAGTCACCAACCCATAGGAAGAAAAGTTTCCCAGTCGTTGTATTTCGCTGTGAAGACTATCTAAAATATCGCGACCCACCAACACGTCATATGAGCGATCCGTATCTTTCTTCAGCTCTAGACGTAGACGTTTCATGGTTCTTTCGGGTAGTGTACGGCATGGCTTCTGGTAAACAGTGCAAGGTAAACGGTTAGGGCAATCTACCTTAATTTACTTACCATTTACCATTTACGGTTTAGTGCTTGCTGGCTAGCCTTTAATGTCTTTGAGCAGTTGTTGCCTTTGATCCTCAGTCAAAATGGGGAGGATCTCATTTACCATCTGAGTGAATTGCGCAGGGAACAAGGCTTGCTGGCCATCGCTCAAAGCCTTTTCTGGCTCATGGTGTACTTCCACCATCAGGCCGTGAGTGCCTGCAGCCACAGAGGCCCTACTCATAGGTATCACCTGATCACGGCGGCCACAAGCATGGCTCGGATCGGCGATAACTGGAAGATGACTTTCTTTCTTAACCACCGGGATGGCACTCAGGTCCAAAGTGTTGCGGGAATGGTCGGCAAAAGTGCGGACGCCGCGCTCACAGAGAATCACATTCCGATTTCCCTTGGCCATGACGTATTCTGCAGCCATGAGCCATTCCTGGATCGTTGCGGACATCCCACGCTTGAGGAGAACAGGTTTCCGAGCCTCGCCAGCTCGATTGAGCAAGGAGAAGTTCTGCATATTCCGAGCGCCGATCTGGATGATGTCGGCATACTCTTCCACCAGATCGCACAGTTCGTGGTCCATGGCCTCGGTGACAATGTATAACCCCGTTTCCTCTCTCACCTTGGCGAGAATCTTCAGCCCTTCTTCTCCCAAGCCCTGAAAACTGTAGGGTGAAGTGCGAGGCTTATATGCACCGCCCCTAAAGATGCGGGCGCCTTGGCTCCGAACTGCGCGGCCAATAGTGAGAGCCTGTGTCTCGCTCTCGACTGCGCAGGGACCAGCAATGATCACGAAATGATCGCCGCCGATGGCAACGTCCCCGAGCTGAACGATAGTGTCGGTTTGTTTGAACTCTCGACTTACGAGCTTATAGGGTTTAGAAACAGGGATGGTCTCTTTCACCCCGGGCAGGAGCAGAAAAGGGGCAGGATCAACTGGTCCTCTGTTCTGAAGAATGCCTATGGCGGTACGCTCACCGCCCTCTATTACTCGGGCAACATTACCTTGCCGTTCGATGGCAACCAGAACTTGTGCGATTTCTTCTTCGGTGGCATAGCTGCTCATAACCACCAGCATTTGAATCTCCTTTCGTTGGGAACCAAACCGAGCTCTGAGACGGTGCGGAGGGTTTACCCTAACGAAGTGCCATCTCTAGCGGGTGAGCATCCCTCTAACACACTGCACCAGGTGGTGTCAATTCGTTTTGCTTGCTAAAAAGCGATCCTCGTCGGGCCCGTTTGGTCCATGAGTTTTTTTGGTAGATTTTGCCTTTTTTGAAACGCTAATCCTTCCGGTTCCAGGGCAGAAAAACCGCAATCAGTTTTTCTTACTGGGGGTATAAGCCTCGCAGCAACATGGCCTCCGCCACCCGCTGCACCGCAACCATATACGAGGCTAACCTCATGTTTACCTTCTCAGTCTGGGCAAGATGCCAGACATTTTCGAAAGCACGATCCATAATTGCCTTGAGTTTGGAATTCACTTCCTCTTCAGTCCAGAAATAGCGTTCCAACCCCTGTACCCATTCAAAGTAAGAGACGGTAACCCCTCCGGCGTTGGCCAGAACGTCAGGCAAATGATACTTGCCCCGGTCATAGAGGATGTCATCAGCCTCCGGGGTGGTGGGACCGTTGGCACCCTCAGCAATGATTTCAGCTCTGATGCGGTCGGCATTTCGTGAGGTAATCACATTTTCTAGGGCTGCGGGGATTAAAATAGAACAGTCCGTCTCCAGCAGTTCTTCGTTGGTAATATTATCTCCGTCCGGATACCCTTGCACTGAACCAGTTTCCACCTTGTATTTTGCCAGTAGCCGCGGGTCCAATCCTTGAGGATTATAAACTCCTGCTTTGCTGTCACTGACGGCAATGACTTTGGCACCGTCATCGTGAAGAATCTCGGCAGCATTATAGCCAACGTTGCCAAAGCCTTGAATGGCGACTGTTTGCTCATCTACTCCACGATTTAACTTTTCAAGCAGCGAGTAGATGGAATAAGCACAGCCGCGGCTGGTTGCGCCTAACCTTCCCAGAGAGCCCCCAAGAGGTATGGGTTTGCCGGTGACCACACCGGGTTCGGCATAGCCAATGGACATGCTGTAGGTGTCCATGATCCAGGCCATTATCTGCGGATTCGTATAAACGTCCGGTGCCGGAATGTCAGTCCTGGGACCAAATACATTCACGAGTTCAGAGGTATAACGGCGGGTCAAATGTTGCAGTTCAGTCCGCGACATCTGCTTGGGGTTGCAAGCGACTCCCCCTTTGGCTCCGCCATACGGGATATCCACCAGCGCACATTTCCAGGTCATCCACATGGAGAGGGCGGTTGTCTCATCCAGCGTGACATCAGGATGGTAGCGAATGCCTCCTTTCGCAGGACCGCGGGAGGTGTTGTGGTGTACACGATAACCTGTAAAGACCTCAACGCTGCCGTCATCCATCCGCACCGGGCAGGAAACTATATAACATCGAGCCGGAAGGCGAAGCCGCTTGTGAATGGCTGGATCCAAGTTGATTCGTTCGGCCACC
>JAUVTM010000073.1 GCA_030601545.1 Syntrophobacterales bacterium | reverse complement strand
CCCGGATATTTCATGAATTACTTGCTGCGACCACGGATATGGCCATCCTTCCTGGCGTCCTCGGGTGTCGGCCCCTGCGACGTACCGTTCAGGTACGCCTCGGAACCAACACCCTGCGGTTGCCAGGTGGCACGCCCATCTAGCGTGGTCTCGCGACAGCAATTCATCAAATATCCGGGCTAGCTCTACTGCTACCTTTCTCAGCTGTTTTGATCTACGCTTTTTCGGTCTTCTTCCTCAGGATTTTGAGCACTTCTTCTGGTGGGTTGTTCGCAAGGATCTCTTTGAACTGGGTGCGATAGTTTTTAACCAGGCTTATACCCTCAATTATGATGTCGTACACTTTCCATTCACCGTCTTTGAGATACACCCTGTAATAAATCGGGATCTCAACGGATTTCGTAATGATGTGGGTTTGGACTTCGGCTTTTTTTTTCGAAAGCATGGTTTCTTTACCAAAAATCACCTTCTCGTCCGTGTACGCGAGAATTCTGTCCAGGTAAGCCTTTTCCAGAATTGATCGGTAGAGCTGGATGAATTCCTTCTTCTGGTCACCGTTGAATTTTCGCCAATTTCGACCTAGTGTAAGCCTGGAAAGTGCGACATAATCAAACATTTCATCGGCAATAGCCTCAACCTTTTCTTGCTTGGCTTCTTTGTTGGCTTCGCCTTGCAGAGCCGGATCACGCAGAACTCTAAGCACTTCGTTCACATGTCCCTTTACGGTGTCAAAAGGCACACCCGCACGTACATGGAGCGGGATAATCAGAAGAGCTAGGAGAATGAATCCCATAAACAGTCTTTTCATGGCTCACCCCTCAGATTTTGTATTACTATTTCTCAACGTCTCCGAAGGCATACTTGCTGATGAGTTCCTGGATGTCAGTGGGCGATTCAGTCTCGGTGATGGTTCCGCCCGGTTGCAGCAGTTCGTCCGTGCTCCCCCCGGGATCGATACTGACGTATCTGTCGCCGATCAAGCCTTCCGTTTTTATCGAGGCGATGGCATCATCATAAATCATTATCCCCTTGTTAATCCTAAATTCCACCACCGCCATCTGATTCTCTTGATCCATGGTGAGTCGGTTCACCCGTCCGATTTTAATACCGAGCATCTGTATGGGGCTGCCGGTTCTAAGGCCGGACACCGAGGTGAACCGGGCAAGTAGTGAGTAGGAGTCGTCGCCGAGAAAGCCGACATTGCCCAGTTTCACGGTCATGTACCCCGCGCAAAGCAGGCCGATGACCACAAAAATGCCGACCGCAGTTTCCATGGCATATTTCTTCATTTCTGTTTACCTCCGCAGCTCGCACTGGAATCGTGCAATTTCTTCCTGTCTAAATTTGGCGAACTCTATGATGGATTCCATTTCTACAAAAGGTTTCCCCTGGGCCAGTCCGGCAAGGATGGTGAAGTCAATACACTCTGCCGAGTTCGTTTCCTTCTGAGCAACAGACTCAATGTCCCGGATTCCGCGATCTTGAAAATCCTTGGCAAAATCCTCCAGAATGCGCCCAGCTTCATCCAGATCGGAGTAGGGGAGCACCGTGACAAATTCATTGATGCTATGACGGGTGGAAAATCCCCCCACCGCACCGAAGTGTTTGTCGATATACGCCCCCATGGCTTTTATGATTTCTTGTGCCGTGGTGTGACCCAAGACATTACTTATTGCTTCCAGGTCCTCCAGACTGAAAAGGACAATGGCGTAAGTCTCATCTCTCCGTTTACGGCTTAAATCCGCTTGGTATCGGACCTTGAAATGCCTCTGGGAATACAGCCCGGTCAATTCTTCCTGAAAGCCTTCCAGGCTCTGTATGACTTCATCTTTGAAGGGATGTTCTAACTCATCCAGTTCTACCGGAGTGCCCTGAAAAACGATCTTGCCGTCATAGAGGGCGAGAATGCGGTTTGAGATGAAGAAAACGTCAGGAATTTCGTGGCTGACCAAGATTGCGGTAAAGCCCAATTTCCTCTGATATTCAGCGATCATGGCCAGGATGGCATTCTTACGGATGGGATCCTGCCCGGTGGTGGGTTCGTCGAAAAGAACAATCGCGGGGTCTGTAACCAGGGCACGGCTCAAAGCCACCCGCTTCTGCATGCCGCCGGAGAGCTCCGACGGATACTTGTAGACTGCTTCAGAGAGCTCAGTCTGTTCGATTCTCGCCATAACCCTGCGCTCGATCTCACTCTTGCTCAAATTCATTGTCTGCTGCAGTGGCAAGGCAACGTTGTCGTAGACCGTCATCGAGTCGAAAAGGGCGTTGTTTTGAAACATATAGCTGACCTGGACCCTGTAGGCATCCCACTCACTCTTCTTCAGGCTTCCTATGTGATTGCCCCGGAATAGGACACTGCCTTCATCAGGCGATAGCAGGCCGATGATGTGCTTGAGGAGCACGCTTTTGCCCGTACCGCTCTTGCCTATGATGGTCGATACCTGGCCTTCGTAGATTTTTAGATTGACCTTATCGAGGATCGTCCGGGGACCGAATCTTTTGGTCACGTCTTTGAATTCGATTAGTGGGGTTTCCATGGCTGTTTTTAAATGAGAAAGGAGGTTACAATATAGTCCGACACAAGAATGAGCACGCACGAGAGGACAACGGCCGAGGTTGTGGAAAGACTAACACTTTTGGCACCGTAGCTGTCCGTGCGCATGTGGGTAAAATAGCCCTGGTAGCAGCAGACAGTGGTGACAATGACGGCGAATACCAGGGCCTTGATAAAACCGTCGGTGACGTCCTTCATCTCCACGCTGGACTGCACGCGGTGAAAGTAGGTGCCGGCATTTATCCCCAGCAGCACGACCCCGGAGACATAGCCGCCAAGGATGCCGACGAGGTCAAACAGAGCCGTAAGTAAAGGAAAGCTGATGATCGCGGCGACGATTCGTGGGCTGATCAGGAACTTGAGCGGGTCAATACGCATGGTGTCCAGGGCGTCGATCTGCTCGGAGATGCGCTGGATTCCGATCTCGGCGGTCATGGCGGAGCCTGCCCGGGCGGTAATCATAATGGCTGTGAGCACGGGCCCCAGTTCCCTGACCAGAGAAAGGGCCACCAATGTGCCGAGCGCCCCTTGGGCGCCGAACTTAACCAGGGCATGGTACGATTGAAGGCCGAGGACCATACCGGTGAAAAAACCTACCAGCATGATGATCGTTATGGACTTGGCGCCGATGTAGTAAATTTGTTGAATGATGGCGGGTATCTGTTTGGGCCGGAAGATCATGATACAAGCCTTGCCGAGAAAAATGGCTGCGGCTCCCATATGATTGACCCAACTGACTACTTTCCTGCCCAAACCAGCAAAGGGCCGGGTGAGAAACGTGCCCGGCTGCCCAGTGACTTCATTTTCACCGGGATCTTGATCATGAGAATTAGTAGTCACTTACGAGACTCCCGTTGTGCATGGATTGTCAGTCTTTACCCTAATGTTGCAAACCTACTCCGTGGAAAAATGCGTCAGAGTGTGCCAGATGTGGCCGCGCGCAGGTTCGGAGAGGATGAAGCGTACTTGACCGTACGTGATATCCTGTCCGAGGCGAGCACGGTCGTCCCGCCACGGGCGGGACTAACACGCGAGCGCAGCGGTTTTTACCAGTGTGGGTTTGCAACATTAGGGTTTAGTATCCAAACCTGCCTTTCCCCGGGCAAAACAGGCTATGTAGATCCGGACGAAATGCTAACCTGGCCATAGACAAAAAGATTGCGGAAACGAAAATCGCGTCAGTATAGCGTAAATTCCTCAATACTGGAATCCCTATGTTCCTTCCCTGCCTGTGCAGGCCTTCGTTTGCGGGGGCAAGAGCCGCCACAGTAATGTAGTCAGGCTCGCCTGACCTCTTACTTGGGGGTAAACTCGAACTTCTGTCCGCCGACGCTGGCTTCCGCCATCAGGCCTCTCCTGGGCATGGTGAAAACTGCCACCCCCTGGTCGTAACTTGCGTCCTTGGAAGCCCCTTCCTTTACCGCGACTGCTGATATCTGGGCGTTCAGTTCGAAGTTTCCCTTCTTAAAATCATCCAATGCTGCTTTGTTTTTAAAAAAGATGATTTCCATGAAGGACTGGCCGCCAATCTGGGCACCCACTGTTATCTGCACAATGCTGGCACGGCCAATGAATCTTTCCTTTTCATAAACCCATCCATCACCGTGAGCTCCACCAATGATAAAGCCACCTTTGCCGACCGACGGGAAGACCACGTAGCCGTAGGCCTCATCGAAGAATACCTGCATTCTTGAATCGGCTTTCTTGAATCTGGCAATCGTTTCCTGAACTGCGGCCTTTTCTCTCTGCTCCCTGGTCGGGTCCCATCCCGCCCAGGCCGAAATACTCAGCACAACCGGCAACCAGATTGCCAGGAGGCCAAAAACCACTGCCTTTCTCATAATGGTTCCTCCTCATGTAAAGGGGACAACCATAAGGAAATAAGATTCACCTTTGCTTAATAGTTGATTCTTTGTCTCTGGCCGTCTCTCTTACCACGTTCTCCGAGAAGGGGTCAAATCATCCTTTGACTTTTGTTGGAAAACCGATAAAGTCAGGCTAAAGAGGAGGATGCAACAATGATACAGAACATCAAGGTGATCGATGAGCTTGATCTCCAAGGCAAGCGCGTCTTCATCCGGGTAGATTTCAACGTGCCGCTCGCAGAGGGGGGGGTTGCAGATCGCACCAGGATTGAGGCTTCATTGCCCACTATCCGTTATGCTCTGGATAAAGGTGCTAAGGTGATCCTGGCATCCCATCTTGGCCGCCCAAAAGGAAAAAGACTTCCAGAGCTTAGCCTAAAACCTGTGAGTGAGGCTCTGGCTGATTCTCTCGGCATACCGGTAAAGCTGGCGCCCGATTGTGTGGGTTCCGAGGTTGAGGCAATGGTTGCGGCCATGCAGCCCGGAGAGGTGCTGCTGCTGGAAAATCTTCGGTTTCATGCAGAAGAAACGGAAAACGAGGAAGGGTTCGCGAAAGCCCTGGCACGGCTTGCCGATGTCTACGTTAACGACGCCTTTGGCACCGCACATCGAACACACGCCTCAACTGCTGGTATGGCACACTTGGTTTCGGAGCGTGGTGCAGGCTTTCTGTTGCAGCGGGAGTGCGACTACTTGGGCAAGGTCTTGGCCGCCCCGGAGCGCCCCCTGGTGGCGATTCTCGGGGGCGCCAAGGTCTCCGATAAAATCCCTATCGTTAGCAACCTGTTGCAGTTGGTGGACTCATTGCTCATAGGCGGTGCCATGGCCTATACTTTTTTGCGCTCTCAAGGCCAGCAGACGGGTGGATCCTTGGTGGAGGAAGATCAGCTTTCCCTGGCAAGCGAATTGCTGAATACTGCAAAGGGTCAGGGTATTTCTTTGCTGCTGCCTGTCGATCATGTTGTCGCCGACAAAGCAGAGGAGGGCAGCCCGGCAACGACTGTGAAAGGTGATATCCCGGCTGGAAAAATTGGCCTTGACATAGGGCCGGAAACCGTCGCTGCTTTTGAAAACGAGATCGCCAGGGCCAAGACAGTCTTCTGGAACGGGCCACTGGGGCTGTTTGAAATAAAACCGTTTGAAGCAGGTACGATGGCCATCGCCGCCGCCATTGCCAAGAGTGCGGCACTCTCAGTCGTCGGGGGTGGTGACTCGGTGGCGGCAGTGAAGCGCTCGGGTCAGGCTGAGGCTATCTCGCACATTTCCACGGGTGGCGGGGCTTCACTGGAGTTCCTGGAAGGGAAGACGCTGCCAGGTCTTGCCGCCCTAGCTTAAACAGAGAGCAAAGGGAAATACAGTGGGCAGCTGGCAGCTAGCAGCAGGCAGAGGACAGAGGACAGAGGACAGACGACAGAGGACAGACGACAGCAGGCCATTTGTCAGTTGTCCGTGGTCCGTAGTCCGTTGCCAACAAAGAATAGTCCTTAGAGTAAGGAGGTAGAATTAAAAATCCAGTAGGGCAGGCGTCTCTGCCTGCCAAAGAGTGATCTCCAGACAAGCATCCAGCATCCAGCATCCGCAATCTGAAATCCGCAATCTAACCTATGCCTCTTTCCTGCTTTACGGTATCATATGCTTCCTGGATTTCGCGGAATTTATCTTGAGCAAACTGGGTGAATTCTTCAGGCAGTCCCTTGGAGGCGATTTTGTCCGGGTGATACTCTTTCACCAACTTTCTGTATTGTTTCTTTATCTCTTGGTCTGGAGCACTGCTGTCAATTTCTAGAATGGCATAATGTTTTTCGAAATCAGGAGCGTATCTGGACTTCAGTTCTTTGTATTTTTTCTCACTGAAATTGAATATCCCAGCAGCAGAATTGATAAGTCTCTCTTCACTCTCACTCAGGATGCCGTCGGCAACAGATAGTCTGAGTAATACATCTATCATGAGATCCAAAAGCTGGGGCTGGTTTTGGAATTGCTGGTAGAACTGGGCGGCAAAATCTTGGAAAGGAGTTGGGGAGCCGATTGCTGTCTCGAAGATCCCCGCGGCAAATCTCTTACTTTCAGGGCTAAGATTTAACTCGTGTGCCATGAAATCTTCAATGGTCTGTATCTCCTCGGGTGATACGCGGCCATCTGCTTTGGCCAGTTTTGCCAGCATTGAAAATGTGGCAACAAAGAAGGTCATCTGCGCCTGTTCGTGGTATGAAAGCCGGTTCCTTTCTTGTGCGTAGTATTGTCTATCGCTCGCATCAAAGGTGTGACCTAAGGCAGCTCCTGCAATTGCACCGATGGGACCACCCAAAGCGAATCCTATGGTGCCTCCGAGTATTTTTCCTAACCAACCCATAACTGCTGCTCCTTATCTAAGTTTCAGGGGGGTTTAAAGAGCCCCATCATTGTCAAAAGACACCCATTTTTCTTATCTCTGCAGCAATTGACTCTGCTATCAGTCGGTGGCCTTTTGGGCTTGTGTGAGCATCCAAAGGAAACAGATATAAAGTCCTTGGATCTTCTTCCTTTTCAAACCTTTTCGTGACATCCACAAACGGAACAGCAATTTCTCTGCAACTCAGTTCCACAAAGCGGTTGACTGCTTGCCTTTCAGGATCGTGAAGTTGTGCTGCATCTGGGATCATGGCAATCAATACTCGGATGTCGGCTGCTTCACATGCCCGAACGAATTCATGCAAGGTGTCGGCAAAATCACGATAGACTTGTTTTGGCAATTTCCCATACATGATCTTGTACCAATTAGTTTCTGGATGTGCTGGCCCTGTGGCCTCCTTTCGCTCTTCAATTCCTTTAAGATAACGATAACCGCGGCGATAACGATACTTCGTTTCAAAAATCGCGTTCCAGTTCATGAAAAAATTCCACAAATAAGAACGACTCATCACGCCTGAAGCGTCTTTTGCGAAAGGATTCGTTCCAGGCCAATTCTCCAGATGCTTATACGGAGAAAATGAGGTGAGAATATCATCTATAAACAGTCCCAAGATCACCAAATCGGGCTTGTACGGAATGACTTTTCTTTTCAGCGTTTCAAGATATTGCCACAGACCATAACCAATCACACCACAATTAATGACCTCAGAAGTCTTGGCTGTATCGTTCAGAAGACGTTCAAGATGTTTGGAATAGGTACCTTCAAGATTTACCCCCATACCAAAGGTGAAAGAATCTCCTATTACCATAATGCGAAAAACGCCCGCTTTTTTTCCCAGCGAATAATCATTATCTCTGAATCCGTCACCATTGATATGAATATAGGTTCCAGCGCGCCCGAATCCAGAGGCCCCAGGAAGCAGTTCCCAGCCAACTACAGGGGATGGTCGGTGAATCTGATACATCCCGGGTTTGGCTATTGGTGGATCCCACACACGGATGAAACCTTCCACACCAAGTAAACACAGCAGGATAGTTATGATCAAAAGAAGAAAATTTTTTATCTCTACGGTGATGGCGAGCCTGGCCAGAACCAAGGGTACGAGGAACTTGAGTAGAGTGTATAAGTGACTCGCCCCGACTTTGACTCCGAGGAGCTTGAATTTGAATCCTCCCGTTGCCAAGACTATGGGGATCAAAATCAGATAAAATCCAATCCCGATATCTAAAAGCCTCTTCAAGATCAATAAGGCTAATGATTTATATGAACGATCGGAAACGGTCACTTCACCCTCCAGGGCAGAAAAGATTGTCAGAAGACGGCCGTGAAATTACGGATTATGATGAATTATCTAACCCCACACCCATCTACTGGTTCGTGCAGATACCATCCTGCAACTTGGCATAGAAGTGAAGTAATATAGCACCAGATATCGCTGTAGATCAATGGTGAGGGCAAGTGCAGATCTCTTGTCAATGTTGAAACATTTCAAAATTTATATTTATGAAAATCATAACCGACACAAAGTTTATGCCGTGGTCAACGAGGGAGAAGGTGAGGTGAGGGCACAAAAAATTCCCCACTCCCGAATGTTACGAGAGCGGGGAAGTAAGAGACGGCATGAAGAAAAAGTGAGCTTGTGACTCAAAAGCATGCGGCTAAGCGGTAAGATAACTGCGCAAAGACGCAAAGACAAGAGGGCAATGGTCGAATTTTTCAGCTGTTCACAGAAAAAAAGGGGCTAGGTAAGCTAACCCCTTTACATTTTCTGGTGGGCCGTCGGGGAATCGAACCCCGAACCTACTGATTAAGAGTCAG
>JAUVTM010000176.1 GCA_030601545.1 Syntrophobacterales bacterium | reverse complement strand
GGCGGCATGCCCGTGTGGAAGTATGTTGCAAACCGCTTTCTCACACTTGTTGAGAATATCTTGATGGACGCAAAGCTTTCCGAATACCACACAGGGTACAGGGCGTTTTCCCGGCAGTTGCTGGAGCAGGTGGATTTAAGTGTCAATTCTGATGACTTCGTTTTCGACAATCAGATGCTGGCGCAAATTCTCTGGCTTGGCCACACGATTGCCGAGGTGAGCTGCCCCACCAAGTATTTTGCCGAAGCCTCATCCATTAACCTGCCGCGCAGCATCAAGTATGGCATCGGCTGCCTTATAACCGCCCTAACTTTTCGGCTGGCGAAAATGGAGCTGATAAATCCAAGATTATTTCTGCGCCTCGAATAAAGCAAAGGGCCACACCTCGTGCTTCTCTCGACTACAAACAAATAGCGAAAAAAACAACTTCCTAAGGATGATGATGCAGAACATGATTCGCACTTTCATTGCCATTGAGCTTCCTGAAAGAACCGTAGAAATGCTCGTCGTTATTCAGGAAAAACTCAAACGAAGCCGGGCCGGGGTGCGCTGGGTAAAAGTCAGCAGCATTCATCTTACGCTCAAATTCCTGGGTAATATCCATCCCGACCAGGTGGACGACACTGCCGCAGTCACAGCTCGGGCGGTGCAGAGCGAGCCGCTACTCACTCTGTGTGCAGCCGGATTGGGTGCATTTCCCAGTCAACGAAATCCGAGGGTAATCTGGGTGGGCATTGAGGGGGAGGTGAAGCGGTTAACTCACATCCAGACTCGCCTGGAGCATGACTTGGTACCGTTGGGCTTCGCCCGCGAACAGCGTGGCTTTCGTGCTCATCTCACCCTGGGACGGGTGAAAGACAAACGCAACCGTCAAGCCCTCATTGAGGCCATGATTAAGCTGGAAACGGTCGAATTCGATTCTTTTGACGTGACCGAAATAATATTGTATAAAAGTGATCTTAGGCCAACCGGGGCAATCTATACGAAGCTGCACCGTATGCCACTTGCCGCATCGACACCTATTTGATTTGCATCAAACTGAAAGCAGAACCGTTACCGACTCCGGGAAAGCCGAAACCGGGGCCCCGCCCAAAGGGTGGGGACTCCGAAGGAGAATATCGATCCGCCGGAGGCGGACTAAACAAATTCAAATGCCCAAAGCACAACATCCAAAACAAATGAATCGGGGGGATTAGGGAAAGGAAAAAGCTATGACTGACACGAAGGAAAAGCAACAGGCCATTGATCTGGCTATGAGCCAGATTGAAAGGCAATTCGGTAAGGGAGCCATCATGCGGCTCGGCAGCGAAGCCACGCTTGCCGATATCCAGGTAATCCCAACGGGCTCCCTCTCTTTGGATATCGCTTTGGGTATCGGTGGAGTGCCAAGGGGCAGGGTGGTGGAGATTTTCGGCCCGGAATCCTCAGGCAAGACCACCATGGCACTCCATATCCTGGCTGAAGCCCAGAAAACAGGGGGGATTGCAGCCTTCATCGATGCCGAGCATGCCCTCGATCTTCCCTACGCCCGAAGACTAGGTATCAACGTGGACGACATGCTTATCTCCCAACCCGATACCGGTGAACAGGCTCTGGAGATCACCGAAGTGCTGGTACGCAGCGGTGCCATGGATGCCATTGTCATTGACTCTGTGGCCGCTTTGGTGCCGCGAGCCGAGATCGAAGGGGAGATGGGCGACACTCATATGGGACTACAAGCTCGCCTCATGTCTCAGGCGCTGCGCAAACTGACCGCAGCCATCAGCAAATCCAGAACCACGGTGATCTTTATTAATCAGATCAGGATGAAAATAGGGGTTCTCTTCGGCAATCCTGAAACCACCACTGGTGGCAATGCCCTCAAGTTCTATTCCTCAGTACGACTGGATATTCGACGGATCAGCGCCATAAAAGACGGACAGGAGACCATCGGCAGCCGCACTCGGGTTAAGGCAGTCAAAAACAAGCTGGCTCCGCCATTCAAGATTGCGGAGTTCGATATTATGTACGGCCAGGGGATCTCAAGGGAAGGGGACATTTTGGACATGGCCACAGCTCTTAACATCGTCGATAAGAGTGGCGCCTGGTACTCCTACGCTGGAGAGCGTATGGGCCAGGGCCGCGAAAATGTTAAGATTTTTTTGAGCGAGCACACGGATATTTGCAGTGATATAGAAAACAAGGTTAGGGAAGCATATGGCCTTAAAATATCGGACAATGGTGATGAGGAGTCTAGGGAATAATGAAAACAGCCGAACTAAGGAAAGCTTTCCTTGAATACTTCAAGGCCAACCAACATACCATAGTTAAGAGTTCCTCGCTGGTTCCCCATGACGATCCCACCCTGCTCTTCACCAGCGCCGGCATGGTCCAGTTCAAGCGACCGCTGTTGGGCGAGGAAAAACGGGGTTATGTGCGGGCCACCTCGTCCCAGAAGTGCATGCGCGCCGGGGGCAAGCATAATGATTTGCGCAACGTGGGGCGTACTGCCAGGCACCATACTTTTTTTGAGATGTTGGGAAATTTTTCTTTCGGCGACTACTTCAAAAAGGAGGCCATCCATTTCGGCTGGGAATTTTTCACTGAGCATCTCCAGTTGCCCAAGGATAAACTCTATGCCTCCGTCCACGAAGGCGACGAAGAAATGGGACTGGGCGTAGATAAAGAAGCACTGGAAGAGTGGAACAAATACCTTCCACGAGAGAGAATCCTCACTCTACCCACCAGCGAGAACTTTTGGGCCATGGGGGATACCGGTCCCTGCGGCCCCTGTTCCGAGATATTGATCGATCAGGGCGAGCACATGGCCTGCGGACCGGATTGCTCTCCGGGAGTTTGTGATTGCGATCGGTTCCTGGAATTGTGGAACCTGGTTTTCATGCAGTTCAACCGCAAAGAAGACGGCACCATGGAACCCTTGCCCGCTCCTTCAATCGATACCGGCGCCGGTCTGGAGAGAATTGCCGCGGTCCTGCAGAAAGTCCCCTCCAACTACGATATCGACATCTTCCAGGAGATTATCGGGGTTATTGAACAGATAAGCGGCCACAGTCACGGTCGCCACCCTGAAAAGGACGTCTCCATCAAGGTGATCGCTGATCACGGCCGCGCTGCCACTTTCCTCATCAGTGATGGCGTCATGCCCAGCAACGAGGGCCGCGGCTACGTCCTGCGCCGGGTCATCAGGAGGGCCGTGCGCCACGGCAGGCTTTTGGGAATCGAGGAGCCTTTCATGCCTCGGGTGGCAGAGGGCGTGATTGCTGCCATGTCAGACACTTATGCCGATATCGCCAAGAACAAAAGCTACGTCCAAATGGCACTCACCAACGAAGAGAAGTCTTTTTCCGCCACCCTTGACCGGGGTTTGGGCAAACTCCAGGAAGAAGTTGATAAATTAACAAAGGGTGGCAGCAAATTCTTTCCCGGTGAGACAATCTTTAAGCTCTACGATACCTACGGTTTTCCCATCGACATTATAATGGATCTGGCTCGGGATCAGGATTTTGAGGTGGATGAGGCCGGTTTTGATCAACTCATGGAAGAGCAGCGGCAACGTTCCCGTGCCTCCTTTAAAATCTCCGGGGTCATGGAAACCTCAGAAGCGCTGATCCAACTTGCGGCCCAAGGGGTGACAACCACTTTTTCCGGGCATGACAGGACCGAGGATCAGTCGGTGATTCTGGCGTTGCTCACTGAGGATGGCGCGGTCAACGAGCTGAGTGAAGGCCAGAAGGTTGAAGTTGTCTGTGAACGAACTCCCTTTTATGGCGAAGCCGGCGGCCAGGTGGGGGACACAGGACGCATGAGCGGTATGGGTTTCACCCTCGAGGTTGAAACCACCCAAAGAACACCGAGCGATTTGCTCGTGCATGTTTGTGAGGTATTGCAGGGAACAGTCAAAGTCGGAGAAGAGGTCACCCTGTCTGTGGACGTAGAAAAGCGCAAAGCCACTGAAAGGAATCACACCGCAACCCACATACTCCACTACGTACTCAGAAACGTTCTGGGAGAACATGTAAAACAGCAGGGCTCATACGTGGGTCCCGAATACTTCCGCTTCGACTTCTCACACGGTGAAGCCCTCACCACTGAACAGCTTGCCAGCATCGAGCAAATGGTTACCCGGCGGATCATCGAAAATGAAGATCTCACCGCCCAGGTCACGGACATAGAAAGCGCCACTGCTCAGGGAGCCATGGCGCTGTTTGATGAGAAGTATGGGGACCAGGTTCGCCTGGTTGCCATTGGAGATTATTCCAAGGAACTTTGTGGTGGAACCCACAGCCACCACACCGGTGATATCGGCCCCTTCAAGATCACAAGTGAAAGTTCGGTAGCTGCCGGTATTCGCCGCATCGAGGCCTTAACCGGGACTGGAGCCCTTGAGTATATCCAGAACCAGGAAAGGACCTTGAAGGAGACCGCTCAGCTCCTGAAGACACCTCCACACGCTCTGGCCGATCGGATTAACAAGCTACTGCTGCAGCAGAAGGAACTGGAAAAGGAAGTGGACCGGGTCAAAGTCCAGGCCATGAGTCGACAGTTCAGTCCCTCCGGCCAAGATGTCAGGGAGATTGACGGCGTCAAGGTTGTATCGCAGCAGATTAACGTTGACAGCGCCAAGGACCTTCGGGTGATACTAGACAACATCAAGGATCAGATGAAATCTGGCGTGATAGTGCTGGGTGCAGTGGCTGAGGACGGCAAGGCCATGCTCATCTGCGGTGTGTCCAATGACCTCACCGATCGC
>JAUVTM010000125.1 GCA_030601545.1 Syntrophobacterales bacterium | reverse complement strand
GTGCATTATCTTGATCACCTTTTCAAAAGGAGAAAGAGAGATGAAAAAGAGCGCACTTCGGTTCGGACTTTTATTCATTCTTTTTTTCGTGTTCATTTGGTCTTTCGCAGGTTGCGCCGGCCGGGGCAAGGTAGAGGACCGCCAGCTACAGTTCAAGGAAGCCCCCTCTCCCAATGTCAAAGGTCAATTCCCCAACTGGCAGTTCACCCCGAAGGAGCTGGAGACCGTAATATACCAGAGATGGGAGGAAGGGAAATTACCCGCGAAGGAGATGGAAAGGACGGCACATGGTACGACCGGCGCCTTGGTCCTCATCAATCATGATGAAGTGAGTGGCAAGGACATAAAGTGGAAGTTCAAGAAGAACGTCCCGGGCTGGGTCGACAGCTTCAACACCTCTCCGCGCAAAGAGCTTGCTGCTTATGAGGTGCAGAAGTTTTTTCTGGACCCCGAAGACTACGTGGTGCCTACTTCCCTTCCGCTCTGCATATCCCGTGATAAGTATGAGAAGAGGGGTGGGTATGCTGCTGCGACCCTAAAGGGAACGGATTGCGTTCTGGGCCTTGCTTCCATTTGGATGTTGGACGTCACAATTCCCGACAAATTGTACGATGAGTCGCGCTTTCTGGAAGATCCCACCTACGCCTACTTTATGTCCAACTTTAATCTTCTCACCTACCTGATCCAGCACCGCGATGCCCGGGTGGGACAATTCCTGGTGTCAAAGGACGACAAGCGGCGCCAGGTATTCTCCATTGACAACGGCATTTCCTTTGGTTTTTGGCCATACAATTTCTTCATTTTGCAGTGGGAAAATATTTATGTGCCGGCGCTGCGCCAGGATTCCATCGAGCGGTTGCGCAAGATACAGCGGCAGGACCTGGATTTCCTGGCCGTGATAGCCCAGCTTGAATTAGACCAGAATGGAATTCTGCAACCTAAACCGGTGGGGAAAAACCTGGACCCCAAAGTGGGTGCGAAGTACACAGATGGCACACTGCAATATGGTCTGTCAAAATCGGAGATCGATAATGTTTGGGACCGTATCCAGAATGTGATTGCCGAAGTGGACGCCGGCAACATCCAGGTTTTCTAGGCGAGGGGCTCAGAGAATGAAACGGGAGAGTCCCCTCAAAGCCATGTTCGACATCCGCAGGTCCGAGCTGCCCCTCGCCCTCCTGATGTTCAGCTATTTCTTCCTGGTTATCACCAGTTTTTGGATTCTCAAGCCCCTTAAGAAGTCGCTTTTCATCGAGTTCTACGATAAAGGCGGCTTCGACCTCTTTGCCTGGCACATGACCGGCCCCCAGGCAGAACTGCTTGCCAAAGTACTAAACATGGGGGTGGCCTTTGTGGCCGTGGTTGTGTTCACCTTGCTGGTCCGTCGTTTCCGGCGGCAGCAGCTCACCTTCATCTTCACCGGCTTTTTCCTGGCCAGCTACGTTGCCTTCACCTTCGTAATAAACCAGCCCCAGAGCATTACGGTCTGGACCTTCTATCTCTTCGGGGATCTTTTCTCTACCCTGATGGTGGCCACTTTTTTCGCCTTCCTCAATGACAGCGTGACCCCTGACGCTGCCAAACGCCTCTACGGTCTGGTGGGGTTGGGAGGGGTAGTCGGCGGGGTCTTCGGTACCACAACCGTCAGGGTGCTGATCGCTAGAATCAATACGGCGGACTGGCTCTGGATCGCCTTTGGTCTGGGCCTCGTGATCCTGGCTGTGGCCATGGGAGCTGGTCGCATGGTGGATCGAAACCCGCCCCCTGAGCCCGAGCCTGAGATCTCCGAGCCGGAACCGCGAGGAGAGTCCAATCCCGCCATAGAGGGGGCGCGGTTGGTGTTCCGCTCACGATATCTGCTGTCGATCGTGGCTATTGTGGGTCTCTATGAGATAGTCTCCACGGTGATGGATTTTCAATTTACCAGTACTATCGCCCACTACCTGGATGGTCCTGCCATCGGAGAGCAATTCGCCACAGTCTTTGCCATTACCAATATCGTCTCTATGTTGGTGCAGCTCTTGCTTACCAGCTTCGTCATGTCCCGACTCGGCGTGGGGGTGGCGCTTCTGTTTCTGCCTATTGCTGTGCTCGCCGGATCAATGGGTTTTACGGTCCTTCCCATCCTTTGGGTGGGCAGTTCCCTGAACACGGTGGACAACGCCTTCAGCTACTCCATCAATCAGTCGGCCAAGGAGTCCCTGTACGTCCCAACCACCAAGGACGAGAAGTACAAAGCCAAGGCCTTCATCGACATGTTCGTGCAGCGCTTTGCCAAAGCGGTGGCAGTGGGAGTAAGCCTCGGGATCACCTTCGTGTTTCAAGACTTTTCCAGCATCCGCTGGCTCTCAGGTTTCACCATTCCGATTATCATCGTCTGGATCTTCGCGGCGCGCTATGCGGGCCGACAGTTTCGAGAGATGACGGAAGGGGATTGAGGATTGTAGATTGTAGATTTGAGATTGAAGATTGTAGATTCTAATTTATGGACTCTTGAGAGGTGAATGTTGAACATCTTAAATCCGCAATCCCCGCCCGCCATACGAGCAAGGCGAGGCGGGCGGGCGCAATCCTTACCCGTCCTCGTTTTCGCTTGCCTTCTCATCCTGTTAGGCTGCGCTACTGCGCCACCACAGCATCCCAGGCGTGTTGAACTTGCGGGCGCCCGCAACCTTCGAGATCTCGGTGGCTACAGCACCATCGACGGCAGACAGATCAAGAAGGGGTTGCTCTACCGCTCAGATAAGCTGAAAAGGGTGAGTAGGCGAAATGCTGAAGCGGTCGCCGCCCTCGGGGTGAAGAGAGTTTACGATCTACGCACTGAAAGGGAACGTGAGAGAGATCCTTCCCGGCTATCAGAAATCACCTCGCTGGAGGTGGTTAGTCTCCCTGTTGACTGCGAAATCATTGACCCTTATGCAGTGGCCCGCCGGATTTTGAAAGGTGATGTGGAAGAGGGCGACTTCCAACAATTAATGATCGAATGCTACCGGAATTATGCTTTGAACTTCCGTTCCGAGTGGTCCACCCTTTTGCGGGATCTGGCAGAGCCCGGAGGGCTGCCCGCCCTCATTCACTGCACCTATGGTAGGGACCGGACGGGAGTTTCGGTGGCCATAGTCCTCCGTTCTCTCGGTGTGCCTCAGGAGACGGTTCTCGAGGACTACCTGTTGAGCAACAAATTCTGGGAGAGTGAAGCGAGCCGACTGTCATGTTTTGCCAGCTGCGCCTCTTTTTTTCGAACCCCGCGCAGCGAAGTGCGCGCCTTGATGGAAGTGCGGCCGGAATACCTGGAAGCTGCCTTCGCGGCGATAGACGAAAAATACGGCTCCTTTGAGGGGTATCTGCACGAGGGGCTTGGGATTGACGACGCCACACTTGAACGCTTGCGTTCAAATCTCCTTGAATAAATCTACAATCTCAAATCTCCAATCTCAAATCTAAAATCCCCCATCACTCATCCTGCCGGTAGTTCTTTAACATTGACTGTGAAACATGTACGCCCACCAGCCAGGCAACCTGGACTACCAGGTAGAGTTGGCCCATAACCGCCTCGAGAGTGCTAAAAGATCTTGCCAGCCTCGTCACGGGAGTAATGTCACCGTAGCCCAAGGTGGTTAAGGTGACAAAGCTATAGTAGATAAAATGTTGGACATCCTGGATGTCCTGACCCTGTGGGATAGTAAATGAGCCGGGGTGCAGTGTCTCTACAACAGAAAAAATGAACGTCCACATTATCGCCATGAGGAAATAAACTACAGCTGCACCGACTATAAGATCTCTGGTGACCTCTTTGTGGCTATATATAAAGATCAGCATCTGAATTATTGTAAAAAGAATAAAAGCAGCGCCGCAAAGGTAACCCACCACCTGCAGAGCGTGATACTCCACAAAATGCCTGGACCATATTGCCGCAAGCATGGGCAGAGCCAGCACTATTCCAATAAGGACGTGATGTTTTTTTTGGCTGACAGCATAAATGGCGGATATAAAAATAGCAGACCATAAGATGTCCATGAGGATACGTAGATTGACAAGCTCTTCAAAGAGAGGTCCGACGACAAGCATAGCAATGATAAAGATGAGCAGATTCAGAAATCTTCCCTTGAAGCAAATCTGCCTAAAGGGAAGACAAGTTTTTTCGTCTCCGTCCATACCTACCTCACTCTTTAATTAAGGGGGACGTTCATGCGATTATGCGTTTCTCTTAAAAGTTCTACATGGTATAGTAAAAGTCATGCCGCGAAAAGCCCGCATGAACGTCCCCCTTTACATATCTAAATATTCATTTATACCTTCCTTGTATTCTTCTTTGAAGGCATCATTCACTTTTTCAATTGGGTCGGCACCAAGGAATTCTAGAAGTTTATAGAGCTCTTTTTTTCTAGTTTCTTGATCTTGAATGCTTTTCAAATTAACTATTTTCTCTTCTATTTCAAAGTATCTGAGCTTGTCATTTAACGGTAACTGCCAGAATAACAAAAATCCCCTATCAGGAAAATCAACGCCTAATAATCTATAGCAATAGAGCATGAAAGCTCTTTCCAATCGCTTCCTGATCTCGACGATTTTCTCCTTTTCAGCATCTATATTCTCCAAATCACAGGGTTCACCATAAACTTCAAAGTACATTTTTATTTTTGGTTCAGTTCCTGACGGGCGAACAGTCAGTTTTATGCTCTTAGTATCTGATAGTCTGTCAATCTTGAATATCAGAACGTTTCTCGAAGCGGTATCGGTAACCGACAGATGGGGCTGAGGCTCGCCTTCCCATCGATCAATCTTATCGGTAACAACAAATTCGCCAAAAGATTCGACAGGATTATCCCTGAGATGTGTCATGATACCAGCAATTTGTTCCATGCCCTTGGCACCCAATAGCCTGATCTCAGTCAAATAATTGTGGCAAAAGCCGTATCTGCAATAGATCTCATCGAGATAGTCGATTAATGTTTTGCCATCATTTTTCAATTCAGCAGCCAGTTCGGCTATCCAGACAGCAGCACCAGCCGCATCTTTATCTCGACAGTAATCTCCGGTAAGAATACCGTGACTCTCTTCAGCACCGATAATAAAGTCCTGAATTCTATCATCGTTTTCAAGCTTGTTCATTTCATCGCCAATGTATTTGAAACCAACCAGAAGATCACCGATGCAGTGAATGTTATTTTCTTGCGCGATTCCTTCTATTAACGAGGTCGTTACGCCTGTTTTTATGACAACACTGTTTGTGTCCAAGGTTCCTTTGGCTTTGTACTTGGAGATAACGTAATTTGTTAACACTATTCCGATTTCATTGCCGTTGACAAACTCATATGAATTATTATGTCTGGCCATAACGCCAATTCTGTCTGCGTCAGGATCAGAACTAATAATGAGGTCAGCATTGATTTCTTCGGCAAAAGGAATAGAAGTTTCAAATGATTCAACCACTTCAGGATTTGGTATGTTGAAGGTGACATGCTCGAAATTGCCACTTGGGTTGGACGTTCGCGGATCAAGGGTGACATCGAATCCTAACTTTTGTAATGCCGGATAGATCGAACTCAAGCCGGTACCGTGGAGAGGAGCGTAAGATATAGTTACGCCCCTTTCTTCGGAGAGAGAAACGTTACAGACAGCTTCCAGAAAGGCCTTATCAACTTCTTCATCGACGTATGCAATCAACCCATTCTCTTTGGCTTCGCCGAAATTCATAATCTTTATTTCTTTGACATTGTTGGTCACTTCATCAACCAGAATCTGATCATATGGTGGTATTAACTGGCCGCCATGTTGGTCATACACTTTCTTGCCGTTATCAGTCGGGAGGTTATGGCTGGCGCTGAACATGTCTCCCGAGACAGCATTCAGGTGACGTATGGCGAAGGAAAGCTCCGGCGTGCTCCTGGCACCATCAAAGATATACACCTTTATGGAGTTGGCTGCATACACTTCCGCTGCCGCTTCTGCCAATAGAGGACCGTCCAGATTCATGATTGGATTGTCAAGGCTGTCGTCATACACTCCTTTCTGAGTGTATTTCCTTACGTCATAGCTGAGCACCACCCCTCTTTCTTTCGCCTTTTCTCCATACTGGTTGACGAGATACTGGGCATGTCCTTGTGCAGAGGCTTCTATTGTCCAGGGATTTATCCTGTTCGGACCAATACCAACCAGTCCCCTCCGGCCGCCGGTACCAAAGGGAATTACCTGATAAAAAGAGTCCAGTAAGAAATCCCATTTTTCCGATTCAAGCAAATACTTTATTTGAAAGACGTAATCACGAAAGATATCGTCCGTTAGCCAGATCTCGAGCCATTTCAGGGCTTCAATTTGATGTTCAAGCGAAACGTCCAATGCCTCGAAGCCGTCTCTTGCCTTTTCGATGAGTGCAGCTGTTTCATTCATTCCATGAACCTCATGGCAGCAATCCCTTATGCGCGTTTCAGATCAATCATCTCGATGCGGTTGTTTGCTTCGGGGTACTTGGGCGACGGTCCTGTAGACAAAACGACGAAGTCTCCATCTACCCCGTGCGACCCCAGCCAGTCACGAGCGAAATCGTTCCAGACCTCGGGAGGATCGGGCTCAAAGACCGGGTGTATGCCG
>JAUVTM010000273.1 GCA_030601545.1 Syntrophobacterales bacterium | reverse complement strand
CTGCATTCTCATCACCATACGTCATTTTCTAAACATTTTGTACGGGAACTCCGACCGCTTCCACATCTCCCCAACTCTGGAACATGGCATTTGCCAATTATGTGGCAAAACAAGCATTTTTTACGATTACTTCGGGTCTTCAATTTTGTTCCTGTCCCTAACCCTGAACGTTGAACCCTGAACCTGGTCGAGTAGACTGGTTTCTTTGACCATTTAGTCATTGTCACCAAGCCCCTCACAGAACCGTGCTTGCGCTATTTACGCACACGGCTCCTCAACAGCACGCACTTCACGAAGATAGTTACCATAATGTCACCATGATACGCGGTTGCGGCAGTGGATATCGCTGCAAAAGAAGCTCAAACTTCTCCCAACTCATGCAATTCCGTTTGCCTCGGCGGTTCAGCCACTTAAAGAGCAGTTTGCGAGCTTCATGAGCAAAATTCCTGATGCTCTTGCCGTTGTCCGTCACGCCATAATATGCATAATGGCCCCGCAACTTTGCCGCTGTTGTCTTCATTATTTCAGGAGTAGGCAAGGTGCGATTCGCACGGAGCCAATCCTTGTAGACCCTAAGCTTTACTGAAAATCGCTTGCTTATTGTCTTCCTTTTCATACGAAAACAGCAGCCATCCCGCGAACGTGCACAATAGTGGGTAAAACCAAGAAAATCAAAGGTTTCTGCCTTTAATCCACGCCTCCTGGCCCACTGTTGCGCAAACGGACCAAACTCCAAAATCTTAGTCTTTTCCAAAGCAAGCTCCAAGCCAAACCGGTGCAACCGCTGTTCCATCTCATGACGGAACCTTGCGGCGTCTTCCTTGTTCTGAAAGCACGCCACATAATCATCTGCGTAGCGGATATAATGGGCATGACCTGTACAGGACGGGCTAAATACCCCCTGAAACCATAGATCAAGAGTGTAATGGAGATAGATGTTGGCGAGCAGAGGTGAAATGACTCCCCCTTGGGGAGTGCCTCGCTCGCTGGCCCGATACGCTCCATCTTCCTGAATACCAGACTTGAGAAAACGCTTGATGTAGCGCAATACACGCTTGTCTGCTATGCGGTGAGCCAGAAAATCCATCAACTGACCTTGGTCAACATTGTCAAAAAAACCTTTTATGTCAGCCTCAACAACATAATTAATCCGACCGCCTTCGACGGCCCGGCTTAATGTGCGCAGAGCATCATGGCAACCGAGTCCCGGTCTGAATCCATAGGAGTCATCCGTGAAATCCTGCTCATAAATGGCTTGCATGATCCTGACCAGTCCGGCTTGCACCAGCTTGTCTTCCAACCCTGGTATCCCTAACGGCCGCTCTTTGTCGCTGCCAGGCTTGGGAATATATACCCTCAGCACTGGTTGCGGGATGTACGCCATCCGATGAAGACACTCGACCAATCCGGCGAGATTCTCCAGCAGATTCTCCGCATATTCTTCCTTGGTGACCCGGTCTATGCCTGGCGCTGCATCCTTCCGCAGCCGATCAAAGCATCCACGCAGAAGCTCCATGTTCATCAGATGAAATAAACTGGTGAAACGGCACTTCGGGTCTCTGCGTGCCTTCTCTGCTATGCGTTGCAGTTTCGTTTCCACACTTTCTACGTTACTGAGCACGATGTATGTTCCCCCACAACGCTGTTGCTGTTGTGACCGCCTTCCCTCCAGCGACATTACCCGCCTTCATTGGTACTATGCGATCATCCGACTCCCTACAGGACATTTGCCTTCCTCGCTTTATTATCACTTGTCCGACATACTCTCATTCCTGAAAGACCCTGCAGGGTATCCCGGGTTGCCGCCTATTCCCAATGTCCAACATGCCATGCTCTCCGACCCCGAGGAAGCAGAGGAACACTTGCCATTCGCCCTCCCCTGTGTTGACTTCCGACACGTTCAACTGCGTCGTCCTTCCCATTTTAGTACTTACGAGGCTCAATCACTTTAGCTTGCGCTTACGGCCTGTTGTCTTGATCGCCCTGTGCTTGACCTTTGGAATTACTCCCGCCGGCCCAGGGTCCTCTATCCAGTGGCTGGCCTGCCTTGCTGGAGCGGGATTCACACCCGCTGGAATATGCGACCTTGCCCGGCCGCACTGAACGGCTACTTTCGATATCGAGATAAAGAGAATGGACACAGACTTAACCGTCCTATGAAAAGAACGCATCCGAGGGCATTCATGAGTTCTGAACGATCTTCCACTGAAGTCCAGAGTGAGCTTTATCCCGCCAGGCGGGATTGGATCAAGTCCGTAATCCAGCCTGACATCACATATGTTGTGGTTTCTTTTTCCTTGAATCACAAGGGAAATTTCTCTATTGTGAGTCACCAAAAAAGCGACTTCTCATCACACGTGATGGAGCAGCCAGCAATCCCTTTGTGTATAATGCCCGCCTTGGAGTAGAAGAACAAATGATGATATTCCTTTGGATTTCTATTGTTGCCATTATTCTGGTGTTCTCCCTCGATCAACTCATCGAGCGCATGTACCGGTATGAGAAGAAAAAACACCCCAGCACACCTGAAAAATACCAGATCCCCTTCGACGAGGTGCGCATTCCCGCGTCAGCGGACGCGTATCGGTATGGCTGGTGGATTCCAACCTCGCCTGACGCACCGACGCTGATCCTGGTCCACGGCTGGGGGCGCAACCTGTCCCGGATGATGCTCTACATTGAAAAACTGCATCCGATGGGTTACAACCTGCTGGCCTTCGATGCCCGCAATCACGGCAGCAGTTCACCCGTCAAACACCCCACCGTAGGCACTTTTTCGGAAGACACCCTGGCGGCGGTGGATTTTGTCGCCAAAAGCGGCCTGACCTCCTCCCACAACAT
>JAUVTM010000316.1 GCA_030601545.1 Syntrophobacterales bacterium | reverse complement strand
TTAAAGTTGATTTACCCGAGCGAGGTGGCCCGGTTACGAGAATATTGTTGGCTGGCACGTAAACTCTCCTGGTTTTGGCCTTCTATGAATATTAGGCAAAAAGATATGATGAAAGTCAATCTGAGAATGATTAGAGTAGGTGGAGAAGGGAAGGGCGGATAAAAAGGTTGGGGCCATTCCTCTGTTGACAACGTTAGCACGTTAAGGTCACTATTGAAGGAGTTTGAAACGCTCTATTTCGGCCACTCTCACAAGTAGTGGACCGGGGCCTAAAGTGCAGCAGCCGGTGGCCCTTTCTATTTGTATCATCTCCTGGGAGGAATGAATTCGTCTGATGGACTCGAGATTGGTAGATCTTCTGGCCGATAAGAAGAATCTGGAACGGATTCTCGACAGCCTCATGGAAGGCATCATCGCCCACGACAAGGAAAGGCGAATCCTTTTCTTCAACCGGGCCGCTGAAAAGATAACCGGATACGACCGGGCGGAGATATTGGGCAGGGACTGCCACGACGCCTTCGGGTCACCGTTTTGTGGCGGCCGGTGCTCTTTTTGTGGAGAGCCGCCCAATTCCTGGACCAATATTGACTACCCTGTCAACATCGCTACAAAAGACGGCGAGTCACGGCGGATTGAGATGTCGGTTGCGGGCATGACCGATGAAACCGGCTGTTTCACTGGTGTCCTTGCTGCCTTTCGAGATGTAACCGATCTGATCGGGCTGCAAATCAGGTTAGGCCAGATTACCAGTTTTGCCGGGATCATTGGCCAGGATCACAAGATGCTCCAGGTTTTTGAGCAGATCAGGGAATTGGCCACCAATGACTACCCCGTTTATCTCAAGGGGGAAACCGGCACGGGCAAAGAGATGGTGGCGGCAGCCATCCACAATGAGAGCCAACGAGGTGGGGGGCCGTTTGTTCCCATCAACTGTGGTGCCCTGCCAGAGGGCGTGCTTGAAAGCGAGCTTTTTGGACATGTCAAAGGTGCATTTTCCGGTGCAATCCGCGACAAGAAAGGACGCTTTGAGTTGGCAGATGGGGGGACCATCTTTTTGGATGAGGTAGCAGATCTAACCAAAAGCATGCAGGTAAAACTCCTCCGCGTCCTGCAGGAATGGACCTTCGAGCGTGTAGGCGGAGAAAAGACAGTCTCTGTGGACGTAAGGGTTATCAGTGCCGCCAACCGCGACCTGAAGCGTGAGGTGGAAAGGAAGAATTTCCGCGACGATCTCTACTATAGACTTAATGTGGTGCCCATTGAGTTGCCGCCACTTCGCGAGCGCAAGAATGACATTCCCTTGCTGGCTGAGGAGTTTTTGAGACAAGCGAGCGAACAAGGGCAGAAAACGGCTGGTCTTTCCAAAAAAGCCCTCTCCATTATGATGGACTATCTCTGGCCAGGGAATGTGCGAGAACTCCAGAACGTCCTCCACTATGCCCTGGTGAAATGTAAAGGTAGACTGATCCGGGCTGAGGATCTGCCGCTGGAGCTAGAGGCTGGAAGGTCCCGGCGAGGACCGACGCGAAAGCTCAATCAGGAAATGGTAAAGGCCGCTCTGGACCGAACCGGCGGTAACAAGGCCAAGGCAGCAAGGCATTTGGGCGTTGGTCGCGCCACCCTTTATCGATTTCTCGAAGAGTTTCCCGATGTCTCATGAGACACTTGTGTCTCAAAGATAAATTTGGTACACTTTCCAAACTCCCTACTATCTCCGTGTCAATAGTGTCAATTATTATAATCACTTATGACTAAAGATTTCAGCCAACTCCTCAAGTGTCTCAAAGGTGTCTCAACTAGCCTCCATGTAGGTCTCGGTGGTTCACGCTCCTGTCCTCATATAACTAGTTGATATCAAAAGATTTAATTGGCTTGTTCTCAATGTGTCTCATCTTGGCACGAATCTTGGGTTTATACCATCGCGAAAACGGAGAGGGTGGCTCGTCAGGCAAACCAAACAGAAGGTAAACGGACAACAAATATTGATGATACGGCGGAATACCCACAACAGACGATACCTGGAAGGAAGGCATAAATGTCACCTGAAAAATTCACAACTGGCAGTGAAGTATCATGTGGTGTCTACAGGTGCAACGCTTGCGCCAAGCAAATAGATCTGCAAGAGGATAAAACCAAGTTACCCCAATGCAGCGCCTGTGGCGGCTTTTCATGGCGGACCATGAGGGAGTGCAAGATTAGCCATTCCACAAAATAACTGGGAGGAGGAGGAGATGAGTAAAAAGAGATATGAAGTTAAGGGAGCATGCCCCCACTGTGGCTGTGGCACGGTATCTCATTTGAG
>JAUVTM010000342.1 GCA_030601545.1 Syntrophobacterales bacterium | reverse complement strand
TGATACGTGAGGCCGAAGTAGCCGTCGCTCCAGGGCGAGGTTTTGGTGAATATGGCGATGATTACGTGCGTTTCGCTCTGGTGGAGAATGAAGAACGGACCCGACAGGCCATCCGTGGTATGCGCCGCGTTCTGCGCTGATAATAAGCTCATGAAGCAGTGTTAAGTACCGTGTTCGAGGAAGACACCAGAAGGGGCCGGAGGTCCACTTTCTGGTGTCTTTTTGATCTGGGGACGGTGCTGAGCGCTCTTATCTAATGAAGGTGATTTGCTGAAACAGATGCGTAGGGAAAGCATATGAAGGAAATACAAGTAGGCTTGATCGGACTAGGAACGGTGGGCTGTGGTCTTGCCAAGGTTCTTGAAGACAACAGTGAGATGCTAAAGGAGCGTTTGGGTGCATCGCTCAGGCTAAAAAGAGTGGTGGACATAGACCTGGAGAGCCCCAGACCGGTCTCCCTTCCTCGGGAGATCCTCTCCACCCAGGTGGAAGACATACTGGCGGATGAGGAAATCCGGATTGTTGTTGAGTTGATCGGGGGAATGGAACCAGCCAAGACCTTTCTCTTGGAGGCCATGAAACGTGGTAAGCATGTGGTCACTGCCAACAAAGCTCTATTGGCCGTGCATGGTAATGAGCTTTTTGCGGCGGCCCGGGAGCACCAGGTCAACATCGCTTTTGAAGGAGCCGTTGGCGGAGGTATTCCCCTGATACGCGCCTTGCGTGAGGGGTTGGTAGCCAATCGTATAGGTCACATCTATGGTATTCTCAATGGCACCGCCAATTATATCCTCACCCGCATGGCTCGTGAGGGAACCACTTTTGCCGAGGCACTCAAGGAAGCCCAGGCACAAGGCATTGCTGAAGCTGACCCAGGTCTTGATGTAGAGGGAGTGGACGCAGCACACAAAATAGCCATTCTCAGTTCCCTGGCGTACTGTTGCGAGATAGATTTTGCTCAGGTCCATGTAGAGGGTATTTCCCAGATCGACCCGTCTGACATTCAATTTGCCGAAGATTTCGGCTATCAAATAAAACTCCTGGCCATCTCTCGCAGTGACGGCGAGAGAATAGAAGTCAGAGTACACCCAACAATGATTCCCCAGGAACATATGCTGGCCAAGGTAGAGGGCGCTTACAATGCTATCCACATCTCCGGTGACGCAGTCGGTGACGTCATGTTATATGGGTTGGGTGCCGGGATGATGCCCACAGGCAGTGCGGTGGCCAGCGATCTGGTTGATCTGGGACGAGATCTTCTGGCGGGAAGCGGCGTGAGGATACCGCCCCTGGCTTGTGACGGGAAGGCGGTGGTCCGACGCCAGATCAAACCGATGGATGAGCTGGTTATCAATTACTATTTCAGATTTTCTGCGGTGGATCGACCGGGAGTGCTCTCCAAGATTTCAGGCATACTCGGCAGTCATGACATCAGTATCGCCTCGGTGATTCAAAAGGGCAGGCAAGTGAAAGGCTCAGTGCCGCTGGTAATGATGACTCATGAGGCAAGAGAGCGTGATGTGCGTCTGGCCCTGGCTGAAATTGGTGACCTCAAGGTGGTAACTGCACCCACGCGATTGATACGGGTAGAGAATAAAGAAGCGGTT
>JAUVTM010000244.1 GCA_030601545.1 Syntrophobacterales bacterium | reverse complement strand
CCCCCAAACACCTCCCGGATAATCTCCAGCAGGAAGGTGTGTATGGACGGATTGCCGGCAACCACGTCGCCGACCCAGATATGCTTGTCCCCGCCATTGAAGTCCGAAATATATCCTCCTGCCTCCTTCACTAGGAGGTGGCCGGCAGCAATGTCCCATGGACTGAGGCCGAGCTCCCAAAAGCCTTCGCAACGGCCACAGGCCACATAGGAGAGATCCAGGGCCGCAGACCCACCTCGACGAATATCGTTCACCTTTGCAAAAACCCGGTTAAACCCCTTGAGATAGTGGGATAAAATTGTTTTCTCCCTCCAGGGGAAAGCAGTGGCCACCAGAGCTTCATCAACCTTTCGTCGGTTGGAAACCTGAATAGGACGGCCATTAAGGGTGGCACCATGCCCTTTCTGAGCGAGAAAAAGCTCTTGGCGGCAGGGATCGTATACCGCTCCCAAAACTATGGCATCCTTATATTCCAGAGCAACGCTCACCGCAAAAACGGGGAAACCGTGAATGAAGTTTGTGGTGCCGTCCAGTGGATCCACCAACCAGCGGCTAACGTTCTGGCCTGGACTGCTTTCGTCTTCTTCGGCCAAAATCTCATGGTCCGGGTGGCGGCTCCGGATCAGTTGGACGATGGCTTCCTGTGCGGCCAGGTCTGCCTCAGTCACGTAGTCAAAGCGACCTTTGGACTGGATCTGCAACGTTTGAAGTTTATTGTGGTAATCCAGAAGAACAGCGCCAGCCTCCTTAACGCAGTCTACGGCGGTTTTTATTAGTTGCTCGTTCATATTTTGTCCTCGAATATTAGTGGAGAGCATAGTACTGCAGAAACTATTTGGTGACAAAGATTTTCCGGGTCATTTGGCATTTCGCATTTCACACCTATTCACATGTAAGCACTCTTAAATATAGGTCTCATCCCCAAGTGTCAAATGAGTAATGGGCAATGAGCATTGAAAAATTTGCAATGCGAAATGCCAACTGTTCAATGTCGTTGATCTTTTCCTGAATAATGTGGTAGAGTTCAGGCGACAAAGAAAGTGAGCATATAATCTGGTATTTGCTGCAAGGCGGAGGGATTAAGCCTACCATGATAGTATTTGATTTGCGCTCTCGTATTGTAATGGCAGAGAAACGACAGCAGTTGCCGCTTATCTTGTTATCTCGCAATCCAACGGGCTGAATTATGGAAAGGGTTCTCCTGCTCAACGCCACCTACGAGCCACTTCGAGTAATCTCCTGGAAGAGGGCAATTACACTCCTCACCCTTGATAAAGTGGAGGTCCTGGAAACATATGATCGCGTGGTGAGATCGGTCACCCTGGCCATCCGACTGCCTGCTGTTATTAGATTGGTACATCTCGTCCGGTTTCGGAAGCATACCATCCGTTTTTCTCGGGAAAATATCTATATTCGGGATAAATATCAGTGCCAGTATTGCGCCGACAGTAAACATGCCAGTGATCTAACGTACGACCATGTCATACCCAAATCAATGGGTGGCAACACGGCCTGGGAGAATATTGTAACCTGCTGCCTGCCGTGCAATAAGAAAAAGGGAGGACGCACTCCGAAGCAGGCAAGGATGAGGTTGATTAGCAAGGCGAAAAGACCAAGCTGGCATCCGATGTTGATGATAACTCGGCGAATCGGAAACACACCCGAATCGTGGCGAGTTTACCTCTTCTATCACTCGGGCTGAGGGGGGTGGCGAAGCTGCCAAAATGATCATCGATTGTCATACCCATATTTTCCCACCTTTCATGCGCGACAACCGCGAACCTTTGATCAAAGCAGATTCAGCATTCAGACTGCTCTATGCTTCCCCCAAGGCAAAACTTGTAGGTGCTGCCGCACTGGTCGAACAGATGGATCGCTCCGGAGTGGACCAGACCGTGGTTTTCGGTTTTCCCTGGAGCGATCCGGAACTCATGCGACGCCACAATGACTATGTGGGGGAAGCTGCCAGCCGTTTTCCGGACCGCCTCCTGCCCTTTGTCTGCGTTGATCCCAGAGCTAACCAGGCGGCTGAGGAAGTGGAGCGTTGTCTGGTTGGCGGTATGCGAGGTGTAGGTGAGTTGGCCTTTTACACCGAGGTCTTAGACTCCAGCGTTGTGGACTTGCTGGACCCAATTGCCTCCAGTTGTCGCAAATACCGCGTGGTTCTTATGCTCCATACCAATGAAAGGGTTGGACACTGGTATCCCGGCAAGGCTGAGGCCTCCTTAAAAGTCATCTATGAGCTGATTCGAGCCTTTCCTGATAATCGCTTTATTTTGTGTCACTGGGGTGGAGGCCTTTTTGTTTATGAGTTACTGAAGAAAGAAGCTCGGGAGGTTCTCTCACAAGTTGCATATGATACCGCTGCGTCCCCGTTTCTTTATGACCCGGCAATCTATGCCGTCGCAGTAAAGATCGTTGGTGCCCAGAGAATTCTATTCGGCAGCGATTATCCGCTTATCCTGCCTGAACGCTATTTCGAGGAAATAGCTGGGGCTGGTCTGACCGCAGAAGATCAAGCCTGGATTAAAGGACGCGCAGCCAGTAAATGGTTGAATCTCGAAGACGATTAATATCGGGGCTAGAAAGGATAGCACCATGGAGTCCTTGAAAAGTACTCTCAAAGGAGCGCTGGAAGCAGAACTGGCCCGCATTCCCCAGCCCTTCCGACACGGGCCTGTGATTCGCCAGACAATCAAGTGTTTTCTTTACGGTATGGTAAAGGAGGCTGACCTTTGGCCGATTCCGGACTTCAGGCCTCCTCGGATGCGAGACGGCGGTTTCATAGATCTCATCGGCGTTGATTCCAGCAATGCTGTGAAATGTGCATTTGCTGTTGGTCCGGTGGTGGAGCTGAAAGCAGTCAAAAGCCTGGAAGCTCTTGATGTAGAGGAGAAGTGGATCATTACCTTTTCCACTCTTGCCAAAAAGGTGAAAGAGAGCACGTTCTTTCTCAAGTCTGGCATCGAGCACCTGCACCTCGACCAGAAGTGACCTCTCGCCCGGATATTTCATGAATCACTTGCTGCGACCGCGGATATGGCCGTCCTTCTCTCCGAGCTGTAGGCTCTACGAGCCGGAAGCCTGGCGTCTTCCCAGTACTCCATCACTAATTGAACACATAAATTGGACACCCGATACTGTCCTCCACAGCTAACGTAGAGGAAAGCTTAAAGAATACGGAGCTTGTTAAAAAGTTAACAAGCTGAAAACAAAGGATTTTCCCCTTGACTTTGCAGAGTCTTTGTGAAATACAGAATCAATACGCGCCCTATGTAGGATGGTCTTTTCAAGGGTTTCAGTTCCACTTCCGCATCGAAC
>JAUVTM010000041.1 GCA_030601545.1 Syntrophobacterales bacterium | reverse complement strand
AAATTTCAATTATTGGACAGCTTTAGTGGAAAAAAAACGTTTTATTGCAGAACTTCAAGAGAATGAGAGGTGTGTCAGTAGCTTCCTGGTCAAGGCGAAGACTCTGGGAAACACCCGCAGTGGCAACCCCTTTCTCAGGATTCGTCTCGGCGATCACACCGGGGAAACTGAGGGACGCATCTGGGAGCAGGCTCTGGAATTTGATCAGGCCTTCAGCGTCAATGATGTGGTGCGCGTGCGCGCCAGTGTAGAACGCTATCAAGGTAAACTGCAGCTAAATATAAGCGACATAGAGCGGCTAGACCCCGAGGAAGTTGACCCCACCCTTTTCCTGCCAACAGGTCCGCACGATGTTAACGAACTATGGCAGCAATTCGAGGATCTGGCAAAACAGGTGAAAAATCAGCACTTGCAGCGTCTGTTGACGAGCTTCCTCTCAGACCGCTCTTTTGTCGAGCAGATGAAGCAAGCCCCAGCTGCCAAGTCCATGCACCATGCCTATCTAGGAGGTCTGCTCGAGCACACTGTCTCTGTTACTCGACTCCTGGGTCGCATCTGCGACCATTACCCTCAGTTGGATCGCGATCTGCTTATCACTGCTGCCATTCTTCACGATATAGGCAAAATGGAGGAGTTTTCCTATCAACTGCACTTGGATTATACCGATGCTGGTAGGCTGCTGGGCCACGTGGTGCTCGGTGTTCAGCGAGTTCGAGAGAAGATTGACAAACTCGAGGGATTTCCACCAACCCTGTCCCTGACCCTACAACACCTGATAGTAAGCCATCATGGTGAGTACGAATTTGGCGCGCCCAAGCGGCCGAAGACTTTGGAGGCCTTTGCCCTCCACTATGCAGATGATCTAGATGCCAAAATGAACCATCTCACCAGACTGCTGGATAATGAAAAGGAAAGTCCTTCACACTGGACCCCGTTCCAGCACGTTTATGACCGCTTTGTGTTTAAAGGAACCGGGGAGGGGCAAGAGGATTCCGACATCCAGGCCGACAAAAGCAAAGATGACCCTGAGCCAGAGAACTACAGTTTCTTGGATATGTTAGACTCATCTGCAAAAGGAGAGGAGCATTAGTCCCCGTGTTCGTGAGTTTTGAAGGCATAGAGGGATGTGGTAAAACTACCCAGGTGGAACTTTTGGCCACGTTTTTGTCCCAGCGCGGTATCCCCCACCTGGTTACTCGCGAGCCTGGTGGTACCCGCTTGGGCAAACTCATACGAAAAATGCTTCTAGATCCTGCCAACAGCGAGATGGAACCACTCACCGAACTGTTTCTCTATGCAGCCGACCGGGCTCAACACATTGCCCAGGTTATTCGCCCCGCCTTGGAAGCCCGCCAGTGGCTCATCTGTGACCGATTCGCCGACGCTACCACCGCTTACCAGGGATACGCCAGAGGTCAAGATCTCGCTTTTATCCAGCACCTCAACCAGTCGGCCACTCAGGGGCTCTGGCCTCACCTGTCTCTGCTACTGGATTGTCCAGTGGAGGTCGGCTTGGATCGTGCCCGGCGGCGGATAGAAGATACTGCTTTGGAAGGACGGGAAGATCGGTTCGAACAGCAGACCTTGGCTTTTCATCAAAAGGTGAGAACGGGCTATCTGGAGCTTGCAGCACAAAATCCTGCGCGTTTCAGAATACTGGACGCCACCATGGAATTGGAGCGGTTACATGAGGAGATTGTCGCCATACTGGAGCCATATCTGAACCAGAAGAAGTAAACCAGGACCTTCAAGATGAGTTTTGCCGATATCATAGGACAGAAGCGAATAATCAATCTTTTGCGGCGGGCGCTCGCCCAGGAACATCTGCCGCACAGCTTTCTCTTTACTGGGATGGAGGGAGTTGGCAAACATCTTACGGCTCTCACCTTCGCCAAAGTAGTGAACTGTGAGAACGGTGATGCTGGAGATTGCTGCGACCGTTGCGTCTCCTGCCGAAAAGCGTCAAGTGGCAACCATCCTGATATCAACATCATAGAAAGGGACGGCCTTTTTATCAAGATAGAGCAGATCCGTGCCCTCAAGCAGCGCTTACGTTTCAGACCATTGGAAAGTCGTTACCGAGTAACGGTAATAAACAACGCTCAAAATATGAAGAAGGAAGCGGCTAATGCTCTGCTCAAAGTTCTTGAAGAACCACCGGCAGCGAACCTCATCATTTTAACTGCCTATGAAATCACATCTCTCCTACCCACTATCGTCTCCCGCTGCCTCCACCTTCCCTTTCAACCGTTGGCAACGGAGGAAATATCCGCCCACCTCTGTCAGGCCCACGGATTGGAGCCGGAGAAAGCGGCTGTTATGGCCGAATTGGCTGGAGGCAGCCTATCACGGGCTGCAGCGCTCCTGGACGAAAAGCAACTTGACCGCCGCCGCTGGCTGCTGGAAACTGTGGCCGGGATCCACGAATCACGAATCACTGATCTGTTGGCTGCAGCCAAGGCGTGGAAAGGCGAGGGTCTAGATCTGAAGCAAGACCTTGAGTGGCTAAAAACATGGATTCGAGACCTGCTCGTCCAACAGCTTGAGGCGGCGGACAGTATCAGTCTCCTCAATTTAGATTTTGCCGAGAAGGTGGTGGATGCGTCTTCACGGTTCAAGCCTGATCATCTGTTGGAAATGTTTGAACTTGTCTGCACTGTACAAGGGGCTATGAATTATAATATTAACAAGAGACTGAGTCTGGAGGCACTCCTGTTGTTACTGCACGCTCGGGCAACCGACCGCGTAGGGGACCCGAGAGGCCACCTGCCAGCTCAGGCTAGAGGACCATTCACCTGGCCAATTGCTATTGGTAGGTGAATGTAAATCAACAAACAATATCGACCGACGTACGCTGGATTAGGACAATTTATGGATAACATCGTTGGCATCCGCTTCCGAGAAGGCGGCAAGATATATCACTTTGTTCCCGGCCACTTTGTCCTCAAGGAGGGTGACGAAGTAATTGTCAAAACCGAGAAGGGTCTGAGCCTAGGGATTGTCGCAACTCCGGTCAGGAAACGAGACCCCAACTACCCCAGAGACCAACTGAAAGAGGTGTTCCGGCTGGCGAACGATAACGATCGTCAGCAGTACAAGGATTGTCTTACCCGGGAGGAAGAAGCCCACCGCTTCTGCCAGGAGCGTATAGAAGAGCGTAACTTACCCATGATTCTGGTGGATGTAGAGCGGTTTTTTGACGGGTCCAAGATCATCTTTTATTTTTACGCCGATGGCCGCGTTGACTTCCGTGAACTCGTGAAAGACCTGGTCAAGAAACTGCACACCCGGGTCGAACTCCGACAAATCGGTGTCCGTAATAAGGCCAAGATGATCGGTGGTGTTGGCCCATGTGGTCGAGAACTGTGTTGTGCCACATTCCTCAAGGAGTTTCATTCCGTCTCAGTAAAAATGGCCAAAGAGCAAAATCTCTCCCTGAACCCGACAAAAATATCCGGAGTCTGCGGTCGGCTCATGTGTTGTCTCAAGTATGAGTATCCCGACTATGTGGAAATGAAAAAGGGAATGCCCAAGATCGGCAAGCGGATTATGACCCCAGAAGGAGAAGGCAAGGTCGTTCGCCAAAACGTCATGGAGCAGCGGGTGGTGGTCGGGTTAGATGACGGCAGGGAAATTGAATTCGGTGCTTCCGAGCTATCCCTCGAACAAACTGGTGCGGGAGGGAGCCACCAAGGTAGCGATGCAACCAAACATCGACACGGAGATACGGGGACGCGGGGACGCGGAGATCAAGATGGTGATAGGGAGGATCTATGACAGCGAGGTATTACATCACTACGCCAATTTACTACGTGAATGCTCCACCTCATCTCGGCCATGCCTACACAACCATCGTAGCAGATGTGCTGAACCGTTTTCATACCATAGCCGGAAGGGAGACCTATTTTCTCACCGGTACCGATGAACATGGCGACAAAGTAGTAGAGGCTGCTGCCGCCGCAGGAAAGGATCCTCAGTCCTACGCCGACGAGATTAGCGATCTGTTTCGCAGCGCCTGGCCAAATTTGGACATCACCAACGACTACTTCATCCGGACCACCGATGAACTCCACAAACAAGTAGTGCGTTACATCCTTCAGAAGGTCTACGATGCGGGAGATATCTACTTCGGCTCATATAGCGGCCTCTATTGTGTGGGATGTGAACGATTCTATACCGAAAAGGAACTGGTTGAAGGAAAGTGTCCCCAGCATGATCGCCCACCCGTCCCCCGCGAGGAGGAAAATTACTTTTTTAAAATGAGCAAATACCAGGACTGGCTCATTGATCACATACACAAGTATCCTGACTTTATTCGGCCAGAGAGATACCGTAATGAAGTGCTCAGTTTTCTCAGCGGACCCCTTGAGGATCTTTGCATCTCAAGGCCAAAATCTCGCTTAAGTTGGGGGATCACTTTGCCCTTTGATGACCGTTATGTAACCTACGTCTGGTTTGATGCTCTTATCAACTACGTCTCCGCCCTATCCTATCCCGACGGTTCTCTCTTTGCTCAATTCTGGCCTGCGGCCCAACATTTGATAGCCAAGGACATCCTTAAACCCCACGGTATCTATTGGCCTACCATGCTGCAGGCCGCTGGCATCCCTGTTTACCAGCATCTCAACGTCCATGGTTATTGGAATGTTGAAGAGAAGAAGATGTCCAAAAGCCGAGGCACCGTAGTCAAACCCTTGGATCTTCTCCAAGTTTACGGGCTTGATGCCTTTCGTTATTTTCTCATGAGAGAAATGGTCTTTGGCCTCGACGCCAGCTTTAGTGAAGAGGCCCTTATTACCCGAGTCAATGCGGATCTGGCCAATGATCTGGGCAACCTCACCAGTCGTCTTCTGACCATGGTCCACAAGTATTGTGAAGGTAAAATTCCACAGTCAGACACCGAAGAAAAAGACGATGAAGCGTTGAAAAAGGCGGCGGTTGAGTTACCCGCAACCTATGCTCTCCATATGGAACAACTGGAGTTTCACAAGGCGTTGATGGCGGTCTGGGAACTCATCAACCACGTAAACCGTTATGTTGACCAGAGCGCCCCCTGGGTCTTGGCACGAGATCCTCAGAAGCAGTCCCGTTTGCACACGGTACTCTACTACTCTCTGGAGAGTTTAAAGCTAGTAGCTGTACTTCTAGCGCCAATCATGCCTGGCTCCAGCCAGGAACTGCTGGACAGGCTTGGACTAGAGATTGAGCCCTCGGAGTTGCGCCTGGACCAACATACCACCTGGGGAACCCTGCAGCCGAACACAGCCACTCGCCGCGGTAAATCACTGTTTCCGCGGATTGAACAAACCATTCAGGATACGCAAACGGATGAACCGTCCAGAAAACCGCTTCTCAAGCTGGATGAATTTTCCCGGTTGGATTTGCGGGTGGCCGAAATCCTTCAGGCCGAATCCATTCCCGGTTCCACAAACCTACTGAAATTGGAAGTCGATTTAGGCGAGAAACGCACAGTGGTCGCTGGAATCGCCCGCCACTACCGCCCAGAGGATCTGGTGGGTAGGCAGGTTGTGATGGTGGCCAATTTAAAGCCGGCCAAACTAATGGGTATCCGTTCCGAAGGCATGATACTGGTGGGCGGCGCTGAGCGAGAAATGGTACTGATTGCGCCCGAGAAAAAGGTAAAACCCGGTAGCCCCATTCACTGAGCCGCCAAAGCGGCTCAGCCAGCAGGCAGCTGACAGCCAGCAGCTGGCAGAATCAATAAGAAGATTTTGTACTGCCCGCTGCCCCCTGCCGGCTGCCTGCTCTAAGATAGTGCCTCTTTAATCTTTTCTCTAAACAACCGAAGCGTTTCACCATAATCGGGAGTGGAAAACACTGCGGAGCCGGCAACGAACACATCGGCACCGGCCCGAGCCACTTCCCCTATGGTTTCTGCGTTAATACCCCCGTCCACCTCCAGTTCCACCGCCAGCCCTCGCTGTTCAATAATCTTCCGGAGGGCCTCGATCTTCGGGATCACTGCCTCAATGAACGCTTGCCCCCCAAATCCGGGATTGACCGTCATGAGGAGAACTTGATCCACCTGGTCCAAAATATGTTCTACAGACACCAGAGGTGTGGCCGGATTAAGGGTTACAGAAGCTTTCGCACCAAGCTCTTTGATCCGCTGTATTGTCCGGTGGAGGTGGGGCAATACTTCAGCGTGCACACCAAGAATGTCCGCCCCTGCTTTGACAAAATCCTCTAGGTACAGATCCGGCTCACTGATCATGAGATGCACATCCAAGGGCAGATGGGTGCTACGACGCACAGCCTCTACCACCAGCGGCCCTATGGTTATGTTGGGAACAAAGTGGCCATCCATTACGTCCACGTGGATGTAGTCAGCACCCGCAGCGGTCGCTGCGGCAACTTCTTCTCCCAGTCGACCAAAATCAGCAGACAGAATTGAAGGCGCTAGTTTCTTCATTGTCCTCTCCGTCACTCCTCTCGTGGTTCGTCGCCACCGGAAATAGAACGAAGCGTTAGCATGTCCCCCCAGTCAAAGACATCAGCTTTCAGCCTCTGCACTATACCATCCACAAGAACAATCACCTCTTCAGGAGCCTGAGCCCACACCAGCCAATCCAACCGGTCGCCTGGCCGATGAATCTTGCTGTAGGAGAGCACATCTTCCCCAGCCTGGTTCCGGCTGAGAGCGACCTCCTTCTTGAAATAGCCCGGCTCCATTTGATAAGTGATCCACCACAATTTGGCCTGTGGTCCTTTGGGTTGCGGTAACCGGTTCACCGTCAAGATTATGGCACTGTCCCCATCCGCCCTGTACCCTGCCAATGGGTTCTGGCCAACAATGGTGTTGAGAGGCTGTCCCGGCCGGTGGATTTCCTTGACCGCCGACGCTACGAGCCCCAAGCCATCCAGGATTCTCAGGGCCTGCCCCATAGTTCGCTGGCGTAGCTCAGGCATCGCCACCGCCAAGGATTTGGGACCAGCGCTGATGAGAAAATCAACTGACTCTCCCCGCTCTATCTCTTGGAGGGCCTCTGGGCGCTGAGTAATGATGGTATCCCGTGGATACTGTGAGGAAGGAATGCGGCAGATCCCACCCAGGTGGAGCCCATTTTGCGAGAGAACCAGCTTGGCCTCACGCATTCTTGTCCCCACCAGATTTGGAACCAGCACCCTTCTGGAGCCCCGAGAGATAACCACCTTCACATCCCGATCACGCTTCAACCAAGTTCCGGAAACGGGGTTCTGAGTACCGATGAAGTTCTTGGGTACAGTCTCACTCCACATGAATCCACCCACCTTGATGTTCAGCCCCAGAGAGGTGAGAAGATCCAAAGCATATACGGTATCGTGCCCTACCAGGTTGGGAACCAGCACCTCTTCCTCACTCTGAATGATCCACTTACTGGTGAGGTAGAGACTGCAAACCAGTGCCCCCAGAAATACGGCTGCATAGATTCCAAACCTGAGTAATTTGTTCAGTATGGCCATCGATCATGCACCATACCGTAATCGAGAAAAGAAGGCAACGCCACCCAAGTTCGACGCGGCGACACGGGGACAAGGAGCTTTTTCAGCAGGCAGCCTGCAGCTAGCAGCGGGCAGTTTTGACCATAAACTCATTTTGTAACTGATCACGGGGTGAAAAAATTGAACTACTTTGATTTTCTTTGTGATCTCTGTGTCCTCTGTGGTTAAAACTTCCCCTGTGACCGCTTACGCTTACCTCGTTTTAGCTGCCAGCTGTCTCCTGCCCGCCTGTCCCGCCTGTCCCGAGCTTGTCTCGGGGAGCTTGTCGCGGGGCTGTCAGCTGGTACGTCGCAGTCGGGCTGCGAAAAAGCCATCCACCCCATGCTTGTGGGGCCAGGTTTGCAAAGCACCCACTCGGTTCACCGCGCCACCACATCCTGGTGGTAAATAGGGCCGGGCCGATTCCAGATGATAGTCGGGATGATCACTCAGAAAACCCTGCAGCGTTCCCTCATTTTCCTCGGAACTCACAGTACAGGTAGCATATACCAGAACACCCTCAGGCTTTAGCAGGGGAGCAAGCCTGCTCAACATTTGCCTCTGTACCAGATGTAACCGGTGAAAATCCTTGGGCTTCACTTTCCACTTGATGTCAGGGTTGCGTCTCAGCACCCCCAGCCCGGTGCAGGGCGCGTCCAGCAAAATCCGGTCAAAACAGCGTTGCTCCAAAGATGGTTTCAGCTCGAGTACATCCATCTCCACTGGTTCAATACTGGAAATCTGTAGCCTTTTGGCATTTTCCACCAACCGGGTCAATTTCCAGCCCTGGTTGTCCAAAGCTGTTATTTTGCCTTGGTTTTCCATCAGTTGGCCCAGATGGGTGCTTTTTACCCCAAAACCTGCGCACGCATCCAAGACGTGCTCTCCGGGCTGGGGCTGGACTAAGTGGGCAATCAATTGAGACGCCTCATCCTGCACCTGAAACTCTCCACTTCTATATTGGACAAGAGAAGAGATATCAGTGCGAATTGACCTCAAATGAAGCGCTTCAGGGGCTAGGTTTCCAGGTTCTACGGAGAAACCAAGATCTCGGAAAGAACCGGCCAGTGCCTCCACCGTCGTTTTCAGGGTATTGACTCGAATGCTCGTTGGAGGGATTTGGTTGCCAGCAGCGCAGAAAGCTTCGGTTTCTTCATATCCGAGGGTGGCTAGCCAGCGTTGGACCAGCCACGCGGGGTACGAATAAAGGACTGACAAACGGTGTTCCGAACTTCCTTCAAGTTTTGCTTCTTGAAGAATCTTACTCTGGCGGGAAATGGCACGCAAAATCCCATTTACAAAGCGAACCACATGTTGGGGCTGACTTGTTTTTGCAAGTTTCACAGCCTCGTTCACTGCAGCTGCTGCAGGAATCCGATCCAGAAAGAGCAACTGATAGGTAGCGAGCCGCAGAATTACTCTGACCGGCAGGGCTATTTTGTCTGGCTTTATTGTAGCCTGCTGGTCAATAATCCAATCCAATCGTCCCTGCCAGCGAAGTACTCCATAGACAAGTTCGGTGACCAGGGCACGATCGCGGGGATCCAGGTTCGGGTGTTCCTTGAGATAAATATCGAGGAGAACGTCAGGAAAAGAGGCGCGGCGAGCCACCTGCAGCAGGGTGTGCATAGCGATGGCCCTGGGCGTCATGACTCTGAAGTGTCCAAAAAGTGACGGATCGCACCTTCCACTTCTGCCAGCGGCAACCCGGTATTGAAACAAGGACCATGTGGTCGTCGATTAAAGATACCATAGATAGGCAGCGGGTACGTATCTTGTATTCCACTGGTAAGATCACGTTCACAGGCCACGGCAATAATGAGCAGCGGTCGTTTCTGAACCACTATGCGCCGGGCAATGGTACCACCGGTGGCCACCGCTAACTCCACATTATACTTCCGCGATACTTCCAGGAGTTCCTTTATGGGGCATTTACCGCAACCCTCACAGTTCTCCACGTTCCCGGTAATCTTGACCTTGCAATTGTGGTTTTGCAGGCAGTGAGGCATGAGAAGGAGTAGCCGAGCTGGAGACATCCGCAGGTCTTGAGCCAGAACCAACTGATTGTTTATGGCAACAAAGGAATGGCTTATCTTCTCCCTGGAAAGGCCAAAAACCTTGCCCATCACAACAAGCAACGGAAAGAGTACCTTAACGACCGCACCGCGGAGTTTCCTGGAGAGGAAAAGATCACGACCAGCTAAAATAGTTAAAATCAATAGGAGCGAGCCGGCAACTACCGCAAACACAACCAGACCCAATATCCCGGCCAGTAGGGCTGGAAGATATGGGTGGATGTTCCGTAGTCCGACATTGGGCACCCACCAGAGTAGATATGCCAAGCCGCCAAGTATAATGCAGGTCACCGCCAGCAGCCCGATGAAAATCCTCTTCTGGGGCGTCTCCGAAACCTGGTCGGCCTCGACCAGTGGATCCTCCGTGGGAGTCAGCCTCTCTTTTCTGTCTAAAGCTTCATTCACCGAGCTTATCCTCCACCTGGAGCTGATGTCCTCTCAGAAAATCGGTTACTGCAAGGGGGCGACGGCCCTCCAACTGTAAGGTTTCAATTAGCACCGCCCCTTTTCCAGCGGCCACCTGCAAGCCATTGTCTGCCGCTGCAATCACTGTACCCGGCTCGGCTGTACTCGAAACAGGCAGGGCACGACAACCAAAAAGTTTCAACCGTTTTCCCTGCCAATGGGTAAAACCACCTGGCCAGGGGTCCAAACCGCGAATACGGCAACAGATTCGCTTTGCGTCCTGACGCCAGTCCACCCTGCCATCTTCCTTGGCAAGCATGGGTGCGTAGGTGGCCTGGGAACTGTCCTGAGCTTTCGGCTCAAGCGCACCTCGTTTCAGTAAATCAAGGGTTTCCACCAGCACCCTGGCCCCTTCCTCGGCCAAGCGGTCATGGAGGCTGCCAGCCGTCTCTTCCGGCTGGATTACAAGCCCTCGCTGCAAAAGGATGTCACCGGTATCCATGCCGGCATCCATCAACATCGTGGTGACCCCGGTTTCCATCTCTCCCCGGATCAGGGCCCAGTGAATAGGGGCTGGACCCCGGTATCTGGGTAACAATGATGCATGGACATTCACGGCTCCCAAAGGAGGCATCTCCAGGATCTCGGCCGGTAGCAACTGGCCGTATGCCACCACCACTATACATGCTGGTTCCTGTGCAGCTATCCGCTCGCCAGCCTCAGGGCTTTTCACTTTTTCCGGCTGGTAAACCGGCAGACCTTTTTCCTGGGCCAGCTGTTTCACCGGCGAGGACACTACTCTCCTGCCGCGTCCCCTGGGCCTGTCCGGCTGGGTTACCACCAGCAGTATTGGAGCTCCAGCATCCAGCAACGCCTTCAGGCTGGGCACCGCAAACCCAGGCGTACCCATGAAAACCAGACTTGGCAGATCATACACCATGAGAACATGACATTGGCCGCTTCGGCCCTCGGCAAGTCAAGTGGTATTGCAACCGATCCCACCTAACTCCTTTAACAGCACATGCACAAGCTCCAACCCATGACAGAAAACAAACACCTTGACCTTTTAACCCTGCTGTCTGGCCTTTTTCTTGCGCAACTTCCTCTTATAGAGATCACGCTTCAATCTACTAAGATGCTCAATGAACAGTATGCCGTTCAAATGGTCAATCTCGTGCTGGAGCACCACAGCCAAAAGACCCTCGGCTTCGATCTCCACCTCTTTTCCCTTGAGATCGAGCCCGCGCACCTTAACCTTTTCATGTCGTTTCACTTCGGCCTGACAATCCGGCACGCTCAAACATCCCTCCTCTATGGTTACCTCTCCTTCCACCGCAATGATCTCAGGGTTGGCCAAGACAATGAGATCCGATTCAGGTCTTCGAG
Organism: Syntrophobacterales bacterium; assembly: GCA_030601545.1. Lineage (GTDB taxonomy): Bacteria > Desulfobacterota > Syntrophobacteria > BM002 > BM002 > BM002. The sequence continues at coordinate 397 of JAUVTM010000041.1, read as the reverse complement.
GAGCAATGTCAACCACGAGCAACTGCTTGGCAACTCCAACCTGATTGGCAGCCAAACCGATACCTGGCGCACTGTACATGGTTTCAGCCATGTGGTCAGCCAGTTTGACGATTTCCTCATTGATATCCGCAATGGGTTCGCTTTGCTGAAGCAGTACTTTTTCAGGATAGGTGCAAATTTCCAGAACGGTCATTGAAATACTCCAACCGGGTGTTAGACCAAGCAGCCTTTTTTATTAAGTATAATAACTTTTCAATATAACGCAAAAGCCTTCAAGCATCAATGCTCTCCACCAAAGAGACTGCTCTTTTTGCGACCCAAGCAATGTGGCGAGGGGAAAGAATCCCTCGCTGCTGCCACTTGCCCATTAAAGAAACACATGCTAATAGTGCAACTG
>JAUVTM010000213.1 GCA_030601545.1 Syntrophobacterales bacterium | reverse complement strand
GCCGCGTCGCCGCGTCCCTCCACTCCCCGGCGTCACGATGCCAACGAATTGCTCTGACGGTCTGTTTCTTAGTACTCTTGCCTCTCTTCGGGTGCGGCTACCATTTGGCCGGGACTGGTGGTCAAGCCCCTGGAGATATTCAGAGTATTGCTGTGAATGTTTTGAGTAACCAAACAGCCGAAATTGGCATTGAGACTATCTTTACGAATGCCATCCTCAATGAGTTCGTTCGTTGGAAGAGATTGTCGGTAAAACCTCTCAATGAGGCCGAGGCGGTTCTTGGTGGTAGTGTTGCCAGGATTAAGACGCAAACTGCTTCTCACCTCACGCGAAGCCGAACGCTCGAGACCCGGGTGACAATCACTCTGTCTCTCACCCTCACCCGGGTAGACACCGATGAAGTCCTTTGGCAGAACAAGAAACTGAGTTACTTCGATGAATACGTTGAGGCGGGAAATGCCCTGAATACGGCTAGATTGAGACGTGAGGCTTTTCGCAGGATAGCAGAGTTTCTAGCCGAGAAAATCCATCGAGATATGTTTGTAGGGTTTTAAAGCGCCAATGAGCTTATTCTTGCTCTGCACTCAGGGCGTGAACTTTCTTGCTCAAGCGTGCAATCTTCCGTGCCGCAGTGCGGTGATGCAGAGCACCTTTTGATGCAGCTTTGTCAATTGTGGGGATGGCTTCTTGGAGAGCTGCTTGGGCTTCCTCTACAGATTTGTTTTCCAGGGCTACTCGCACCTTTTTTACCGCACCTTTCACCTTTGTCTTCTTAGCACGATTTCGCTGTCTCCGTAGCTCACTTTGTTTCGCTCGTTTGATAGCAGACTTATGGGTGGCCAATTATTCTCCTCCTTTTCACTTGATCGTATAGGAATTTCCTTTAACGCCTATGCATTTAAGTCCGCAAAAATCTCTTCCCCCTTGGAAACTACGTCACAATTCGCCGAACCCGTCATTCCGGACGAGTCCGCCGACGGCGGACGAGATCCGGAATCCAGGTAAAGTTCAATATAATCAGGTTCTTTCTGGATCCCGGCTCGCGTCCCGCTTTGCGGGGCTTGGCCGGGATGACGAATTGCGACACAGTCTTTTGAGGGGAGAGGGGGCATGTAGTCATCCTGAGGAGTTAAGTGCATAGGCGTATTTCCTTTTTCGAGTCCGCCAGCGGCGGACGTCATATAAAATCGCGGAGCGATTTTATAACTTGCTTCTCAAAAAATAAGCTCGACTGCCGGGGCGAGTTTATGGGAGCACTCTAAAAAATGCGTAATTGCGTCTTTTAACATTGCCTATCCAACGAAGTCAAGAATTTTTCTACAAATCTCTTGGTGCCTAACCCCATGAATGTAAGAGGAACGGGTTTACTCAAATCGGCTACCCTCATCAGCAGTCTAACCTTGCTGAGCAGGGTGCTCGGATTTATTCGCGATATGGCCATCGCTTACTTCCTAGGCTCTGGCTTCAAGGCGGATATCTTTTTTGTGGCTTTTCGCATTCCAAACCTTTTTCGGCGGCTGTATGCGGAAGGCTCCCTTAGCCTCCCCTATATGCCGGAATTGGGCAAGGGGTATGCTCTCGGTAACGATAGCAACTTTGGTCGGTTGGCGAGCAACCTGGGTGGCCTGACATGTACTTTCTATTTTGGCCTGACTCTTATGGGGGTGATGACAGCTCCTCTTGTTGTCTCACTTTTGGCCCCGGGTTTTGTCGGCAGCGGAGCCAAGTGGCAGTTGACAGTGAGCCTAACCAGATGGCTCCTTCCCTATGTGTTTTGCATTGGTGTGGCCGGTTTTGTTATGGCGATTCTCAACACCCACGAGCATTTCGGCGCTCCTGCTGCTGCGCCAAGTCTACTCAACTTGTGCATGCTTGGGATGCTGGGGCTTGGGAGCTACTTCAGCATAGCCCCGGAATGGTCCTTGACCTGGGGTGTTGTTTTGGGTGGTTTTCTTCAACTAGCATTTCAGTGGCATTGGGCCCGGCGATTTGTGGTGCGATGGAGGCCGAGTCGTTGGTGGCGAGCACCAGAGACTCGGGTGGTCTTGAGGTTACTGGTACCAACGGTATTAGGAGCGGCCGTCTATCACCTGAATATTTTTGTGGCCACATTGTTTGCTTCCTTCCTTACCGTGGGAAGTATTTCTTACCTCTATTATGCAGAGCGACTGATCCAGTTTCCTCTGGGTCTTTTTGGGAGTGCCATAGGAATCTCGGTATTGCCACAGCTTACCCGTCAGAGTGCCTTGCAGGAATGGCAGGCTTTTCGCCAACAGGTGGTCGAGGCGATGGAGCTCCTCTGGTTTCTGACAATTCCGGCGGCAGCTGGCCTCTGGGTGCTCAGGATACCTCTTGTTCATCTTCTCTTCCAACGCGGAGAGTTTGATGCGATATCCACCAGGATGACGGCTGAGGCTCTCGGCTATTTTGCTCTGGGGCTATGGGCTGTGGCTGTTTTCAGGGTGCTCGTCGGGGCCTGGTATGCCTTGGATGGTGCATACGTAACAGTCTGGGCAGGTGTTGGGGCTTTGGCTATCAATGTGATCCTGAGTGTACTTCTCACCGGACCACTCGGGCATAGCGGTTTGGCACTTGCTGTCTCCATTGCAGCAATAGCAAACGTCCTTTTGTTGATGTTGTTGCTGAGTAGACGTCTTGGTGGAATTCAGGGCGGGAGGCTTTTGCTGAGCAGCGGCCGCTGTCTGCTTGCTTCGTTCATCATGGCGGTCGTAGTGCAGACCCTTTACCGGTACAGCTACGGTGGCGGCAAACTAACAGGCGGATCTTTGGCACTCGGCCTGGGATGTTGGGTGCTAGCTGGAATACTCATCTACCTGGGGTGCATCATGCTGCTGGGTTTGCCGGAAGGAGTCAAGAATGCCTGGGCGGCAAGACGGCATAAATGAAATTTCAGATTGCAGATTTCAGATTGTAGATTGTAAAAACTTTTGGCTTGCTGGTTTCAACTGTTTTCAATCTAAATTCTGAATTCTAAAATCTAAAATCTGGAATCTCAGAGGCCAGAAGCCACTCCCAATGAATTGGAAGATTAAGGGTGCAATATGGCTATAGTCCCAAGCGTTTTGCGCTCTGCGCTTACCATAGAAAGCGAACCCCCATCCCACACGGCCCGGTTTTGTTCTCGAGGCCGGTTGAATGTGACCAGACAACTTCAGCAAAGACATGTAGGGGTGAGCCGGCAGGAAGTCTGACGCTCAACAAAAAGCTTTCACTGGGGTTTAGCGGTTCTTGGCATTGAATATGCGCTCCCAGGGTGCTGACGTCTTTTGTTTCTCCTTCGATGGTGCCGACAGAGGTGGTCATTGTGACGGGCCATCTCACTTTGGATCTCGGATATAGCCGCTTATCCCGTTCCATCTTAATCCCTCAATGATTCATGAAATATCCGGGCTACTGCAGTTCGGGCAGATCCTTGCGGAGTTCTTCTATATAAGCCACGGCCCTTTCGAGTTCATCGGTAAGGTGACGGATTCGGAGTACCGATTTTACTCGGGTTGAGAGTTCAACCATGTCGAAAGGTTTATTGACAAAGTCATCAGCCCCCATATCAAGGGCGTCCAACTTGTTGTCTTCGAACCCGGTTATAAAAATCACCGGGATGAATCTTGTTTCCTCCTTCTCCTTTAACCGCTTGCAGACCTCCAGGCCGTCCAAGCCGGGCATCCTCACGTCCAATATGATTGCTTGCGGATTTTCCGTCTTCGCCAACTGTAGCGCTTGCTCTCCATCTGAGGCCAGGATTACTTCGTATCCCTGGTCTTTCAGGAAAATGTCGAGCAAACCCCTGATCTCCTGCTCATCATCAGCTACTAGAATTTTATCGGCCATGGTGCCCCCCCTGTTATATCGATTCAGCTCGTTGATTTTGCCCGGATATCATGCACCTTTTCGCTCGCAAACAGTTCGTGCCAG
>JAUVTM010000277.1 GCA_030601545.1 Syntrophobacterales bacterium | reverse complement strand
GGGAAGGAACATTCCAGCTGGCAGAGGGCAGAAGTCAGAGGTCGGAGGCCAGTGGGCAAGCGTGAGACTGATCTCTGATCTCAGACTTCTGCTTGCCCCGTGAAATTGCGTTAGCACTATTTCACTGGGGACCTCTGTGATTGGCACTCCACTCCTGTAGAATCAGGCCATGCCAATCACCTGGGCTAGATCCTTATACACTTTATAAAAACGCCGGTGGTCGGCCATAGCACGTTCAAGTACGAGTTTCACTTTCTGAATATCACTGACATTGATCACGGCGTTGACACTCTTGGTAAATGCCAGCAGGTTGTCCAAGGTTCTGATTTGATTACTAATCAGCACCAAAAAGATGTTCCTGCGAGTGGACATGGGCATGGGCTGCAGATAGCGCAATATGGTATTGTTGTCAGCACTCTCCCCACAGAACTCCTCATCCAGCATCACTAGATCATATTGATTATACCGGAGCTTACTGAGTGCCTCTTTTACTGAGGAAGCCACACTGCTGTAGTAGTTCAAGTCTTCAAGTGCTTCTTTCACAGCCTTGAGCCGCTCGGGTTCATCCACACAGACAAGAGCGCTCATGGCACCTTCCTCGAGAACCTCAAGAGGAGAGTCATAGTCGCTGGTCATATCGAGATCAGCCTCGATGGCCGTAGGCGCATCAGCAACCTCTGAAAGAGAGCCGTCGACGCCAATTGTAGCCCCCTTGCCTCCGGAGGCTCCTTGCGGCTCCACAATAATGGTACGTCTGCATTTGCTGCAGGTCGCCTTGAATTGCCTGCCCCTGGGCATCTTTTCATCAGGCACGTTGAAAACAGCCTGGCAATGATTGCACTGTATTCTCACTGTACGTCACCCTCCGGCCCGGGTTGACCGTGCTTTGTATGCCTACTTTTTAATTTTACCCCCGGTCCCGTATCCTCTGTCTACTTCAAGGCCTTCAATGTCGGTCACCTTTTCACCGCGAGCGGATTTGATCCGGTCTATACCGCGTCTCATGATGGCCTTTTTGGAAGCATATGCCATGGCAGTATCATGGCTTATCTGACCTTCCTGGAAAAGCTCCAAAATAGAGTCATCAAAAGTGCACCATCCGAATGCCCGATTGCTCTCGATGATCTCATAGAAAGTCTTACCCTCACTCTCACCATCAAAAATGATTTCCTTGATTCGGATATCTTTGCCCATTATCTCAAAGGCCGCCACTCGACCGCCACCCTCTCGAGGAAGGAGACGCTGGCACACCACGTAGCGAATGGCATCAGACAGACGAATTCTTATCTGCTTCTCTTCTTCGGTGTCGAACATACCCAAGATACGGTTTATGGTTTGACCGGTATCCACCGTGTGAAGTGTGGTGAGCACCAGGTGGCCCGTTTCTGCGGCGCTGAGCCCAATCTCTACAGTTTCTCGATCACGCATCTCGCCCACCAGGATGATTTTGGGAGCCTGGCGCAGCGACGCCCTAAGACCGCTGGCAAATGTATCAAAATCGGTCCCCATTTCCCGTTGGTTAAAAGTGGCCTTCCGGTGATGGTGGACAAACTCCACAGGATCCTCCAGGGTCACAATGTGCACCGGCCGAAGATCGTTGACCTCATTTAGCATAGCTGCCAGCGAGGTGGACTTACCGCTACCTGTTGCCCCGGTGACAAAAATTAGGCCGTTTCTCTCCTGGGATATTTGTTTGAATATCTGTGGCAACTTGAGATCCTCGACACTGGGAATCCGTGTTTCCAACTTGCGCATGACCACCGAAAAATAGCCCCGCTGAGAAAAGACATTGACCCGAAAGCGGGCTTTACCAGCCAAGTGGTAGGAAAGATCGCAAGAACCCTCGGATAGCAGGGTTTCTACGTTGCGTCGATCACCTCCCAACAGGTTCAAAGCAAACGTCTCGGTCTGAAAAGGCGTCAAGTTATCAATCTGCACATCCATGGGAACGGGCATTAGTTCCCCGTCGGATTCCACCTGGAAAGGACGGTCTACCGTAACAATTAGGTCAGAGACATTTTCATGAAAATCCAGCATCTTGCGAAGAAAATGATCTACCTCTCTCTTGCGCATACCAGTTTCCTTTACGAGTTTGCCTCAGCAAAATAGTCCGCCACCAAGGTGCACTCCATCGGAGCAACCAAATAACAGTGGCGACCCTGAAGCCCACAATAATGGTTGATTTTAGATTCTTTCTGGAGTCCAGAGCCAAAAGTCAACATACAACCGACCCCTTTCGAACCCCGGCCCGGACAGCCACTAAACCTCAGTGAAATCGGTAGGTGGATTTCGCAAGAATGGCCGGAACTTCTCCTTATCATCACACTTCATATAGGCTTCGTCGGGACTGATCCGGTTTGCCTTCAACTGGGTCATGATTGAATCGTCCAACGACTGCATGCCATATTTTTTCCCGGTCTGGATGGCCGTGGGTATCTGATAGGTCTTGTTCTCACGTACCAAGGCTCGTACCGCATGTGTGGCAATTAATATTTCCGGACAAACAATGCGCCCAGGAATATCTATTCTCTTGAGCAGGTTTTGCGCAACCACCGCCCGAATGCCGTCGGCGAGGGTGGAGCGTATCTGCGCCTGCTGCTCGGCTGGAAATACTTCGACAATTCGATCCACAGTCTTCGCCGCGCTGGTGGTATGGAGGGTAGCAAACACCAGGTGTCCAGTTGCAGCGGCCTCTATGGCCAAAGAGATGGTCTGCAGATCACGCATCTCGCCCACCAGAATAATATCAGGATCCTCACGCAAAGCACCGCGCAGTGCCGAAGCAAACGATTTTG
>JAUVTM010000088.1 GCA_030601545.1 Syntrophobacterales bacterium | reverse complement strand
CTGCCATTGCCCGCAGACGACGGACGCGCTCCTCCATGGGTGGATGGGTGCTGAACCATTTGGAGAAACCACCACCACTGAGCGGATTGACTATGAACATGTGTGCTGTTGCTGGCTTGGCCTCCTGCATGGGTATCCGCTTAGAAGCGGACGCCAGCTTTTCCAGGGCCGTGGCCAGACTCCTGGGATTTCCTGCCAAGCGGGCGCCGGTCTCATCGGCCAGATATTCCCGAGAGCGGGAGATGGCCATCTGGATCAGCATGGCTCCAAGCGGAGCGAGTATGGACATGAGAATAAGACCGATGATGCCGCCGCCATCGTCGTCGTCAGAGCCCCCAAAGCCAAAAATGGCGGCAAAACGAGCCATGCTGGCAAGCATCATCACTACCCCGGCTAAGGTGGCAGCAATGGAGCCGATGAGAATGTCGCGATTTTTTACATGTCCCAGTTCATGGGCCAACACCCCTTTTAGTTCCTCAGGGTTGAGGAGGCTAACGATGCCTTGGGTAACCGCCACCACCGCGTGTTCAGGGTTACGGCCGGTTGCAAAGGCATTGGGGGCTTCTGAGGGAATCATATAGATGCGAGGTTTGGGCAATCCCCCACGCTGCGCGAGTTCGTCCACCATTTGGTGAATCTCCGGGGCTTCAGTGGGGGTAAGCTCTTTGGCCCGATACATGGCCAGGACAATCTTGTCCGAAAACCAGTAACTGCCAAAATTCATGACCATGGCGAAAACAAAGGCGATCATCATGCCCTGATTGCCACCAAACATTCTCCCAATAAGAACGATTAACACGGTAAGGGCTGCCAGCAAAACCGTGGTTTTGAGCTGGTTGGCCATCATAGGTTGTACCTCCTGTTACATTGTTGCTCGAGAATCCCTCCGGGCAAAAAGACCTAATAAACACTGGATCCGCAATTTCTTTGAACCAACGAGAATTTAAGGTCAAATGGTGCTTTTGTCAAGATGGAGGCGGAGGGGGCGACTGCTGCAAGTAAATGATATTAGATCAAATAACTAAGGTTTCAGTGTTCAGGTTTCAGTGTTCAGGATTCAGCTTTTTTTTCTCTTCCCTGACATCTGACACCCTGAGATTTGGTGCATGGAATTTGATATTTTGCATTACCCCATTACTCCACCACTCCATTACTCCAGAAGACTGCCGCATGAAGAAAAGACGTCAAAAGCCCCCTCTGGGGGTGGCCCACAGCCCAGTCCTCCCCCGCACAGCGGGATTTTCGAAGGGCCCCCGGCTTCTTTACTAAGCTTCACGGACGTAATGAGCATTCCTCACTAAGAGGTTTGTGGGGTTGACTTTACTTTAGAGTGCAAAACTGAGCCGAGTCTCCGGAAGAAAAATAAGAGCATCAGCCCCGCCAACAGCAGGGCAGTTCCGAGATGGAGCCATGCGGGCAGTAGTTCGCTGGTAGTGCCGGCCAGTCTGGCTTGCAAGGAAATCCCGAGGGAGCCGTAAAGCCAATCAGTCGCCAAGCCCAGCAACACCGAAAAAATCGCAATAGATCCCAGGTAAATAATCACACCCCGCTTCCCCAACACTCTGGTAAGCACCGCGAGGGAGGCAATATTGGTGGCGGGGCCTGCCAACAAGAATACTAAAGCTGCTCCGGGACTTACCCCTTTCAGGATCAAGGCCGCAGCCACCGGGGTGGAAGCGGTGGCGCAGATGTAGGTGGGGATGCCGGCGGCAAGCATGAAAAGCATGGTGGCAATGCCACCCCCAAGATACTTGCTCGTTAGATCCTGTGGTAACAGGAGAGTTATGGCTCCCGCCACGATGAAGCCTGCAAAGATCCAACCTGAGAGTTCACGAAACAGATCGAAGAAACCATACCGGATTCCACTCCATAGCTTTTGGCCTAAGGTGTGGTGCTTGCTGTGCTCCTCCGGCGGGCAATCTTGGCCATCGCAGCAACCATCGACACGGCAAGTTATATCAGGTGGCAACGAGACTGTGTCCTTGGCCTCCCAGGAGATAAAGTTCTCCGTAATCCCAGCGGCAAAAGCGGTAAGAAAGGCTGCAACCGGTCTAATGAGAGTCATGAGGGGATCCAGGAGGGCGTAGGTAATGGCGATGGAATCCACTCCAGATTCGGGGGTGGCGATTAGAAATGCCGCGGTCGCGCCCCGATTGGCTCCCTGCTTTCTCAGACTGGCTGCGGCGGGCAAAACTCCGCAAGAGCAAAGAGGCAAGGGAATGCCCAGCAAAGCCGCCTTGAATACAGAACGTACTCTGCCGCTCTTTAGGTGTTTGGCAATGGTCTTAGGCGAGAGGAAAAGGTACATGAGGCCAGCCACCAGAACTCCGAATATCAGATACGGGGCGGCCTCCACGAAAAGGTCCCAACTGGCCTGGACTATTTCAACCAGTACATTCACGGCTAACTCTTGTGATCAATCAATGTTGCTGATGTAACTGTAGGTCGGGTGGTTCCGCGAAAGCGGGTTCACCCGACGATATTGGCAGTTCAACTCTCTTGTCGGATCAACCCCGCTGATGCGGGAACGATCCGACCTACGATATATGCTTAACCCCATAACATTGTCATTATCAATCCCGTAGATGCTCCAAAGTAATATTGATCAACTGGGACACATGGTTGTCGGTCAAGCGATAATAGAGTACAACTCCATTGCGGCGATTGCTAACAAGCTGCAGGTTCCTCAGTAGACGGAGTTGATGGCTCACGGCAGACTCTGTCAAACCCAGCATGGCGGCCAAGTCGCAGACACACATCTCCCGTTTTTCCAGAGCCCAGAGGATTTTTAGCCTGGTCTCGTCCGCCAAGGCTTTGAATGTCTGGGCCAAGCTCACGGTTTCATTGGGGGCGAGGGCAGATGCTCTCGCCTCTTCCACCGCTTTTCGGTGAATAAGCCGACAATCGCAGAGATCGTTTGTTTGTTTTGGCAAACCTTTCCTCCTACAATATATGAGTATATGCTCAAATATACATATAATGAGGGGTATTGTCAAGAGAGGGGTAGTAATCAGTTGACTGTCCTTTGGAAAATCTGCTACTTTTGGCCGCACATTACTCAAAAGAAGGAATAGTCATTCGTGGTTGCCCGCCTGGAAATCACCCTCAAGCCCGACCTATTTGATGCCGAAGGAGAGGCAATCAGGCGCAAAGCCAGGGACTATTTTAATATTCAGCTGGACGAAGTGCGCACCATTCACGTCCTGACCATTGACGCGCAACTGAGCCAAGAGCAACTCGAATCAGCCCGCCGCCAGATCTTCACCAATCCGGTCAGCCAAATATCTTCTTTCAAACCATTGGCCACACCCTTTGACTGGGCAATCTGGGTTGGCTTCCGTCCCGGAGTGCGAGATAACCCAGGGAGCACAGCGGTGGAGGCAATGGAAGATCTTTTCAAAATCCATTTCCAACCTGGAGAAAGCGTTTACACCTCTCGGCTGTATCTTCTCCGCAGTGAGCGTCTGGGGAAGAGCAAGAGAGGCTACCGGGCGGTGGAAGGAATTGCCAAGCAGCTTCTGGCCAACGACCTGATTCAGCAGTGGCGAGTCTACTCTGGAGATGAGTGGAATCCTGAGGAGGGCATCGGCATAATCGTCCCCAAGGTTCGACTTGCACACCAGCCCTTGGTTGAGACACTTTCCATCTCCAGCGATGCAGAGCTGGAGCGCTTGAGCCTGGAGCGCAACCTGGCTTTGCATCCCAGGGACATTCCGGTTATACGTTCTTACTTTCTTCAGCCTGAGGTGCGGGATGGACGCAGTAAGTTTGGTCTGTCTGACCCCACAGATGTGGAGCTGGAGTACATTTCGCAGGCGAGGAGCGACCACTGCAACCACAACACTTTCCAGGGTAAGTTCTACTATCATGACCTGAGCACGGGCGAACAAAAGGTGGTGGATAACCTTTTCAAAACCTGTATCGAGGCCCCCACTCTAAGGTTGCAAAAAGAAAAAGACTGGGTCATCTCTGTGCTTTGGGACAATGCTGGAGTTGCTCGTTTCGACCAGGATACTTACTACGTGATTACCGGAGAGACCCACAACAGTCCGTCCAACATGGAGGCGTACGGCGGAGCGCTTACTGGCATCGTAGGGGTCTACCGGGATCCAATGGGAACCGGAAAGGGTTCCCGGCTCATTGCAGGGACTTACGGTTATTGTGTGGGCTATCGAGATTACCGTGGTCCCCTGAAACCGCACTTGCATCCGCGGCGACTTCTGGACGGTGTTATTGAAGGTGTACGGGATGGCGGTAACAAGAGTGGCATACCCACCCCTTACGGCCAGGTCTTTTTTGACCATGGTTACATGGGTAAATGTCTGGTCTTTGTGACTGCTATAGGGTTGATGCCGGCCACTATATCGGGTGCTCCCAGTGAGAAAAAAACCACCACCGCTGGCGATCTGATCATTATGTGCGGTGGCCGGATTGGCAAAGATGGTATCCATGGGGTAACTGCTTCCAGTGAGATCTACAGCGAACATACCCCGGCCGGTCATGTGCAAATAGGTGATCCCTATACTCAAAAGAAAATGCACGATTTTCTCTTGGAAGCGCGAGATGAAGGATTGATTGCTTTCATAACCGACAATGGGGGTGGGGGGCTTTCGTCTTCCATCGGCGAGTCGTCCCGATTCTCTGGAGGTGCTTTCGTAGAACTGGACGAAGTTCCACTAAAGTACGAAGGTTTAGATGCCTGGGAAATCTGGGTTTCGGAGAGCCAGGAGCGAATGACAGTGGCGGTGAAACCCCAACAGCTCTCACGGTTCATGCAGCTTTCCCACAAGCACGAGGTTGAGTCTACGGTTATCGGTCACTATACAGACAGTGGCAAACTGCACATTACCTCCCAAGGCAAGACCTGTGCCTACGTGGACCTGGCCTTACTTGAATCCGGTTTTCCCCAATGGGAGTTCGAGGCGGAGTGGGTAGCGCCGGAGCATAGAGGACTCAGGGAACCTGTATTGGGCCCACCAGATAATCAACGGCGAATCCTGCTCACTATGCTGAGCCGCGCCAACATATGCTCCAAAGAGTGGATCGTTCGGTTGTATGACCACGAGGTCCAGGGAACCAGCGTCATTAAACATCTGGTGGGAGTTGAAAGGGACGTGCCCAACGACGGTGTGGTTTTACGCCCACGTCTGGATTCCCTTCGCGGCTTGGCAATAGCACAGGCACTCAATCCAACCTATTCCCGCATTGACGCCTACCATATGGTGGGTTGTACCATTGACGAGACGGTGCGGCGGTTGTTGGCTGTGGGGGGTAGTTTCCAGCACCTGGCGGGGGTGGACAACTTCTGCTGGCCTAACATTCAGTACCATCCGGAGAGTAATCCTGACGGCAAACTGAAAGCGGCTCAATTGGTCAGGGCCAACTGGGCTTTGAAAGACTACTGCTTTGGTTTTGGCATCCCCTTGCTTTCCGGCAAAGACAGCATGTACGTGGACGGAAATCTGGAGGGAGAGTTTGGCGAACGCCATAAAGTGTCCGGCCTCGAGACCCTGCAGTTCGCGGGCACCAGTGTTATAGAAGATGTGCAACGGTGCGTCACCATGGACGCGAAAATGGCGGGTGACCTTATTTATATTGTGGGGCTTACCAGAAACGAGTTGGCAGGCTCTGAATACTACGATCTTTTTGACTATACCGGGCTCAATGTGCCCCGCGTGAGGTTAAAGGAGGTAATTCCTCTGTATCAGGCACTGGAAGAGGCCATCCGGGCCGAGCTGGTGGCTTCGGCCCATGGCATCTATCGAGGAGGTCTGGGAGTCCATCTGGCACTGGTGGCTGTGGCCGGTGAGCTCGGCTTGGATGTGGAACTTGCTCAGGTACCCTCTGAAGAGGTGGAACGGGACGACCTCCTGCTCTACTCCGAGTCCGCCGGGCGCTTTATTGTCACTGTTGCACCTGAGCACAAGACTGACTTCGAGGAGCTCTTTAAAGATCTTGCCTGCGATTGTGTTGGCCGGGTCACGGCAAAACAAAAGCTCACAGTTCAGGGCCTTGGTGGTAAGGTTATTTTCAGGGTTGGTCTGCAGCAGCTCAAATCAGCTTGGAAGAAGCCGTTTGGGAATCTATAAAGTCAGCAGTCAGCGGTCAGCGATCAGCAGTCAGCCAACAAGAAGAGTGATAAAGTAATTTCAGAGGACTTTGTTCCATAGCGGTGGATGTTGTATCTGGTAGTTTTTGCTGAAAGCTGACGGCCGAGAGCTGAATGCTTTCCACAACAAGGTGATAGGGATCCCTTTATGCCTGCGGGTAAAACAAAAGCAAGTTCCCCTAGCAGAGTTAAAGCCCTGGTGCTCACGGGTTATGGCCTCAACTGTGACCGGGAAACCGCCTATGCTTTCGAGTTGGCTGGGGCCGAGGCTCATCGCATCCACATCAATCAACTGCTGATGGGAGAAAAGATCGGCCAACTAGCCAGGTTGGAAGATTATCAGATCCTGGCCTTTATCGGCGGTTTTTCCTGGGGCGACGACCACGGGGCAGGAGTCATCCTGGCCACCAAGCTGCTGTACAATATCGGCGAGCAAATACTCGGCTTCATCGAGGCGGGAAACCTGGTTGTCGGCATCTGTAATGGCTTTCAGGCCCTGGTGAATTTGGGACTGTTGCCCGGTCTCGATGGTGATTACCGTTCTCGCCGGGTGGCTCTCATCGGTAATGACTGCGGCAGCTTCCGCGACCAGTGGGTAAACTTAAAGGTGGAAGAAGACTCGGTTTGCGTGTTTACCCGGGGCCTGAAAAACCTGGAACTTCCAATTCGACATGGCGAAGGTAAGTTTTACGCGGAGAAACCGGTAATCGGTCGTCTGCTGGAAGAAAACCAGGTGGTGCTTCGTTATGCCGGCAGCGAAGGTAATCCTGCCGGGGGCAGCTTTCCTGACAATCCCAATGGTTCCTTGGAGGATATTGCCGGGATCTGCGACCCCACCGGGAGAGTGTTCGGTTTGATGCCGCATCCGGAAGCGTATAACCACTGGACCAACCATCCAAATTGGACCCGGTTCAAGGAGAACTACCGCCGCCGAGGAGAACCGTACCCCCAGGAAGGCTACGGCATCCAGATATTTCGCAACGCTGTTGACTACTTCAAATAAACCGGACTCATTTTACCCATTTTGTCTACGGGACGTTTTGGGTAATATTTTTGATAAAGCTTGTTATTTATGTGGGTTAGGGGAGAGGGGGTGGGTAATAGTGGTGTTTGGTGCGCTTTGGATAGAAAGTTAGTAGGGGTTTTAATTAGAGATGACTAGAGCGGTTGGCGGATAATTATATCCGTACCTGAAATCATCAGTAGGAGGCCTTGCCTGTTGGTGCTCTTTGCCAGCCGCAGCCAATTTTCATCGCTCAAGCCTCGGGATAAAGTAGTTAGCATTAAGCCGCCTTCCAATTTTTTGCTCCTTCTCAACATCAAAAACTGGCGATGATTGGTGAAGGCAAAGAGAACCCAGCCGTTGGTTAGCAGGTAATTATAGCCGCCGGGATATTCGGCTATTAACTGGGAAGTACTCTGGTGAATAACCTCGAAAAGAGTGGGCAAAGCGCGTGGCTGGCTGGGGAGATGGGAGCTTATACGGTCGCGCAGATATTCGAAAGTTCTGGCTGAATCACTTTGGGCTCCTTCTATGGGAGAACCGCTGGTTTGATACTTTTCAACGGCCGGAGCTCTGCCGTTATGGGCAAAAAGCCAGCTATGACCGGCGAATTCTAGGCTGAAAGGGTGGGCGTGACACTCATCCACCGGACCGCTGGTTTGAAGACGGACATGGCAGAGGATGATTCTACTGTTCACCACCCGTGCCAGCCTCTGGAAGCTGTCGTGTATGCGGCCGGCAACATAGGCTCCTTCCGCCGATTTCTCGACAAAGGAATTAT
>JAUVTM010000202.1 GCA_030601545.1 Syntrophobacterales bacterium | reverse complement strand
AGATGCCGGTTTTTGAGTATGTAGCCATAGATAGCGCCGGGAAGAGCCGCAAGGGTATTATTGATGCGGACAGCTCACGAACGGCCCGACAAAAGCTGCGGACGGACGGCATCTATCCCACGCATTTGGAGGAAACTAAGGCCGGCGAGACCAGCGAGAAACCCAGCCGGTTCCAATTCCAGTTCACCCTGCAACGGGTGCGGAGAACCGAACTGGTGACCACTACGCGGCAATTGGCTACCCTGCTGTCGGCGGGACTACCTCTTGTCTCTGCCCTCAGCGGAGTGCTCGAGCAGGTGAGGCGAGCTCCCTTGCGCAAGGTGCTCTCCCAAGTGCGGGAGCGAGTCAAAGAAGGGATGAGTTTGGCGGCTGCCTTCCGGGAACACCCGACGGTGTTTCCCTCAGTCTACACTGCCATGATCCACGCCGGGGAAAGTTCAGGCACTCTGGAGTTGGTCGTGGAGAGACTGGCTGATTTCGGAGAGCAGCAGTTGGCCTTGCAGCGGAAAGTCAGCTCGACTCTGGCCTATCCCATCTTGATGCTCATTGTTGGTTTGGGCGTGGTAGTTTTTCTGTTGGCCTTCGTGATTCCCAAGGTCACCCAGATTTTCGTGGACATGAAGCAAGATCTCCCCCTGCCCACCACCGTGTTGATTGGAGTGAGCGAGCTTTTTCATAAATACTGGCCTGCCCTGGTGCTTGTCCTCATCATTGCCTTTTTGACAGGCCGTTATTATGTCAAGACTGATGCAGGGCGTCGTCGTTATCATCGGCTCTTGCTGCGATTGCCAATTGTGGGTCCCATTGTGGAGAAAGTGGCGATCGCCCAGATTACCAGAACCCTGGGAACTTTGCTCAACAACGGCGTGCCCCTGCTCGGCGCCATGGAGATAGTGGAAAATCTGGTAAACAATGTGATTCTGCGGCAAGCCATAGAGGAGGCGCGCCAGGAAATAAGTGAAGGGGCCAGCATAACGACACCTTTTGCCCGCGGTGGAATTTTCCCGCCGGTGGTCATTCAGATGATTTCGGTGGGGGAGCAGAGTGGTAATCTGGAAGGAATGTTGCTTAAGGTCGCCGATATTTTTGACAGTGAGGTGGAAAGTAGCGTAACCACTTTGACTTCACTTCTGGGACCGGTGATGATCCTGTTTCTTGCATTTTTTGTGGGCTATGTGGTTCTGGCTGTGCTCCTGCCCATCTTTGAGATGAGCCACCTGGTTGGGTAGTTCGGATTGCGGATTGCGGATTTAATCCGAACTGCTTATAACTTTAGGCATTTTAGTACATTTTAAGCATTTTAGCTCACTTTAGTACACTTGAGGCACTTGCCTCAAAAGGGGTTTGACATGTACCGGGATCGCTTCGGCCTGGAATGCAAGCCATTTGGGAATACCCCTGACCCAATGTTTTTCTATTTTTCAGCTGACCACCGGCAGGGTTTGGTTACGTTGAGCCAGGGTATTCATGACCGTTGCGGCCTTATGCTGTTGCTTGGTGAGGTCGGCACTGGGAAAACAAACATTTGCTACCACCTGCATAACCACGACGGTTACCCATCAGCCTATCTCAATTACCCGTTTCTTACTGAAGGCGAATTCTTGGAATTGATAAATAAAGAACTGGGGATTCCCGTTGGAGATGGATCAAGAAACCGTAATAGAGCGGAGCTTCAAGATTACCTCTTGAGGCAACAAAGCAAAGGAAAACCAGTAGTCGTTATAGTGGATGAGGCTCATCGTCTTGGTATCCCCATTTTAGACGAGATTCTCATCCTGTCCAATTTGCAGGTTGCCGACGGCCATCTGCTGCAAATAATTTTGGCTGGGCAGCCTCTCCTCTTGGACACACTCAAGCAGCCACGGCTGAAGTCCTTAAACCAGAGAATAGGTCTTCGGTATCACCTAGCCAGAATGGATCGTGCCAATACCATCGACTATATCTGCCATCGGTTGGCAAAAGCCGGCTGCACAAACCCGTCTCTCTTTTCCACTGAAGCTTTGGACACCATATGGAAAAGGTCGCATGGCACACCAAGACTGATAAATCAGCTCTCCGAACGCGCTCTGAACGAAGCATACCGGAGAGGCAAAAAAGGAGTGGGAAGGCGACAAGTGAGGCGTGTGGCCGACGACCCCCTTTACCAACCTTTATTTACCGCCAGACCAAAGGGCTGGTCAATGAGAACTGCCTTCGCTGGCACGGTAATGGCCTTGTGTGTTGGGGTCTCCTTGGGTCTCTGGTATTTTGGTTTGGGTAGCAAATACCTGCCGATAATGACTGGAAAACTGACCCAGGTGACAGCGGCGCGGCGCACCTTCATAAAGAAACCGATCGTAGTACCGCAACTTGCCGAAAACCGAGAATATGAGCCTGGAGTTGGGGTGGTAGTGGAGCAAGAAGGGACATTGCCAGTTGTCGCATATGGCGAGGCACTGTTGCAACCAGACTCGCAGGCTATCGGACTAAACCCTGTGGTTGAACCTCTGTTGGTTGCAGATGATCTGCCGGATTTCGAGTTGAGTGCGATTGCTTGGGACGAAAACCGTGACCGCAGTATAGCCGTGCTCAATGAGAGGATTGTTCATGAGGGGGATTTCGTCGGGAATGTAAGGGTCTTGCAGATCAAGCCCAATCGTGTCGTTCTGCTACGCGGAAATGAGCACATAATCAAAAAGATCCATGTCGAGGAAAAAGAGTATACACCAGAAACCAGCGATGTGAGCACAATTGCTGAAAAGGAACAAGCCGGCGTTCGTGATCCAGAGTCCAATGACCAGGCTGAGCAAACGTTTTCTTTTGCTCATTACAAACCGATTATCCATTTTGATTACCGGACGTCAAATATTGCTCCTGAGGCATATGAAGAACTTGACAGGCTTGCCACCATCGCCGCGCTCAGTCCAGACTATGAAATTGTTATCCGCGGATACACAGACAATGTGGGTTCACAAAAGTACAACAAAAGACTTTCTAAAGCGCGGACACAAATCGTTCGAAGCTACCTTGTTGGTAAAGGGATTGATCCAGAAAAAATAAAAACCATTGGCATGGGAGAGAAAGACCCTCTTCTGCCGAATACTACTCCGGAAGGGCGAGCTGTAAATCGGAGGGTTGAAATAGAGTTGGTGTCTGTTGGTGACAGTTGAGATTCACACCTCGGAGGCGTAAGCATGGGAATGCATCTAGGTGGACTTGCTGGTGGGAGCCAGACCTCCACTGCTCAAGAACCTTTTTCGGTTGACACACACTCTGTTGGAAGCCCCAGGTCGTGTGTTTACGCAAGAGTGCTCGGTTCCACATCAGGCTTCACCCTGATTGAGATCATGGTGGTCATAATCATTCTCGGCATTCTTGTCGGGCTCATCGTGCCTCGACTCATGGAGAAGCCGGAGAAAGCCAGGCGGGTCAAGGCTCAATTGCAGATAGAAAGCATTTCTATGGCACTGAAAGAGTACAAGTTGGACAACGGCGATTATCCCACCACGGAGCAGGGGTTGCAGGCCCTGGCGGAAAAGCCCTCAATTGGTAAGATTCCAAAGAGGTATCCGGAAAAGGGCTACCTCCCCAAGATTCCCAAAGACCCTTGGGAAAACGATTACATCTATATCAGTCCAGGGGAGCACGGCGATTTTGATCTTATCTCCTACGGCGCTGATGGCGAGGAAGGCGGCGAAGGCAAAGATGTCGACGTGCAGAGTTGGGAGATCGGATGAACCGTCCGGTTTTACTCTGGTGGAACTGGCCGTTGTTCTGGTGATCCTGGCGGTAATTCTTGGACTGGTGCTCCCGGAGGCCTCATCTTTTTTCTTTCGCAGCGATCTGAAAGCGAGTTCCCGGCGATTGGCGGGGGCGGTGGCCTTCGCCAGAAGCCAGGCCATGCTGGAAGGCCGGCTCTGGGAGCTTACCTTAGACCTGGATACAGATAGCTTTTGGGCTGCGGCTGTTGAAGAAGGCGGCTCACCGGATCTAGACACCGTCAAGAAGCGAACTCTGGCGGGAGAGGTTCGCTTCGTGGATGTCAAAAAGTTGCCCGACGAAAGTAAACGTGCTGGACGTGTTGCTCTTCATTTTCATCCCAAAGGTCTCGTAGAACCCGCAGTGATTCACCTGGCCGGTCCCGGCAATCAAATCCGAACTCTAGTTGTCAAACCATTCAATGGCCGTTTGGTGGTCCGGGAAGGATAT
>JAUVTM010000230.1 GCA_030601545.1 Syntrophobacterales bacterium | reverse complement strand
GCCGGGTGCTGATGAGTATCTACTCATGGTGGAACATTTCGCCGATGCGGTTTTGGGAAAGACGGAACTGACCCTGCCCCCGGAGGAGAGTATTCGCAATATGCGGGTGCTGGATGGACTGGCAGAAGCAGCCCGTACCGGAAAAAAGATCATATTGTAGATAATTCGAGCACACAGGAAGTGAATTCTCTACGGAGTAGTGGAGGGACTAAAAATTCCAAATAACAAATAACAAATATCAAATGGTTCGACAAGCTCACCACCCTGAGCCAAGTCGAAGGGCAAATCACAATGACCAAAATTCAAAATTCCAAACCTGTTTTTGTCATTGAATATTGGAATTTGGGATTTCATTGTAATTTGGTGCTTGGAATTTGATATTTTGCAGTGCTCCAGTACTCCAATATTTCAATCGTAAACATGGCATATACCGTTACTCAAGAAACCTTCGATAGTCTTTCCTCTTACTGGCTGGATCAGCACAGTCCTCTAGAATGGGATTGCCTTTTTGTTTTACCCGGCTGGTTGAAGGTGTGGTGGAGTGTATTCAATAACGGATCCACTC
Source organism: Syntrophobacterales bacterium (assembly GCA_030601545.1). Taxonomy (GTDB): domain Bacteria; phylum Desulfobacterota; class Syntrophobacteria; order BM002; family BM002; genus BM002. The sequence goes on along the minus strand of JAUVTM010000230.1, from coordinate 2,993 downwards.
CCTACCTCTCTGCTGTTAGAGACAAAAACAAAATCATCGGTATTGCGCCCCTTATGGTGCGAGGAGAAGAAGCACGCTTCATCGGTGACCCTGACGTTTGCGATTACCAAGATTTCATCGTTGCCCCTGGTAAAGGAGAGGGGTTTTTCGAGGCTCTCATAAACCACCTCAGGCAGGAAGGTATCAGTAGACTGGACCTGAACACTATAAGGGCTGATTCCAAACTGCTCAACGAATTTATCAGGGTGGCTGAAAACCTCAAATGCGAGATTTCTTGCGATCCAGAGGATGTTACGTTTGAATTGGACCTGCCAGCTACCTGGGATGATTTTTTGGGTCAGCTAACCGGAAAGCAACGACATGAAGTAAGGCGAAAACTGAGGAGATTGCATGAAGCTGCCGAGGTCAATTATCGGGTTGTGGAGGATTTCAAAGAGGTGATGGATGAGCTGGAGACTTTCCTGGCGCTGTTCGGATTGAGCCGATCAGACAAGGCTGCCTTCATGACCGGCCAGATGGCTACGTATTTTCGATCACTGGCAGAGGCAATGGCGCGAGAAAAACTCTTAAAACTTTATTTCTTAGACCTTGATGACACACCTGCAGCCGCGCTGATGTGCTTTGATTTTAATTCTACTGTATATCTTTACAACAATGGTTATGACGGCAGATTCAGCTCGCTCAGTGTAGGTTTGCTCAGCAAAGTGTTAAGCATAAAAGAAAGTATTCGAAGAGGAAAAAAGAAGTACGATTTTCTCAAAGGCACAGAAGAATATAAACATCGCTTGGGTGGCAAACCTGTTCCTTTGTATAGATGCCGAGTTAAACTTGGGTGACGAGGGAAGTAGAACTTCAAACTTGTGACTATCAGAAAACCGTATTTTTGCATGTCATTCTGAGGAGTCACGCCAGCGGCGGGACGACGAAGAATCTCGAGATCCTTCGCTGCGCTCAGGATGACATAGTGTCCGTTTCTTCGCGGAGCTTGCCCTGAGCTTGTCGAAGGGCTCAGAATGACAGTAGGTAATTTACGGATCCACACTCACTATTACCAATTCAGGCGGAGGCGCATTTGGAGGCAGAACAGTTGAAAATAGCTATGCTAAGCGTACATTCAAGCCCTATAGGTGAACTGGGGACGAAGAATACCGGTGGTATGAGTGTTTATATCCGAGAGGCTGCTCAGGAACTGGGAAACCGCGGTCATTTGGTCGACATTTATACCCGTCTGAACGGTTCCGGACAAAAGCAAATATCTCAATTGTGCGATAACGTAAGGCTTATTCATCTCAAAGCCGGAGACAACGGGCATATGAATAAACTAGCTCTTTATGGTCATCTGGATGACTTTTTCAGAGAGCTAGAGAGATTTAGAAACCGTGAGTCTGTTGATTACGATCTCATACACAGTCACTACTGGCTGTCAGGTAGGGTAGGGGGCTGGGCGCAGGAACGCTGGGAAGTTCCTCATGTTTTCATGTTCCATACTGTTGGTGCGGTAAAGAACAGCACAGTTGGTTCTGAGAAAGAACCAGAACTTCGCACGGCCATTGAGAAGTATGTGGCAGGAAAGTGCGACCGTATACTTGTCGCAACTGATAGAGAAAGAGGCCATTTGGTGCAACACTATGGGGCATGCTCTGAGACGATTGGCGTTGTACCCTGTGGCGTGAACTTGAATCTTTTTCGCCCATTAGACAAAGCTGCGGCCCGGCAACAGCTGGGTTTTGCTCAAGATGAATCGGTTGTGTTGTTTGTCGGCAGGTTTGCCCCACTAAAGGGAATTGACAGGTTGCTGGAGGCCATGGCCCACCTCAAGCACCATCAGCGGCTTCGTTTGGTCATTGTCGGTGGCGATGGAAATAGCACACCGGAGTCTCAACGTCTCCAGGGATTATCCCGGGAATTGTCTATTCAAGACTCCGTTACTTTTGTGGGAAGGATAGAACAAAATAAGCTGCCACCATACTACAGTGCCGCCGACGTCTTGGTTGTGCCATCACACTATGAAAGTTTTGGTCTGGTAGCGCTGGAGTCCCTGGCTTCTGGTACGCCGGTGGTGGCAACCAAGGTCGGGGCTATGGAGAGTATCCTCAGAGAGGGAGAGACAGGACATGTGGTGAACAATGGCTCTCCCCGGTCACTAGCAGACGGTATAGAGCCATTTATCTCACGGACACACGTTCCATCGGCCGATGCGATTCGCGCCACAGTGCTCAGATTTAGCTGGGCAAATGTGGCTTCCGCCATGATCGATGAATACGCGGCAGTGCTCAGGCAAGATCGCTTTGAGACCTGCTGTTGTGGATAAGATTCGATTGATAAGGAGTTTGAATGTGAGTGAAGCAGTTGATGTATTGGTTATAACAGCTCATCCTGATGACGCCGAGTTTGGTGTTGCCGGTACGGTGGCGCGCTGGACAAGAGAAGGAAAGCAAGTAGTCTACGTTGTTTGCACTAGCGGTGACAAAGGTACTAGTGACCGCAGCATGAAACCAGAGAAATTGGCTGAAATCCGTAAGAAGGAGCAAAAGGCTGCGGCGAAAGTCCTGGGAGTTAAAGAAGTAGTATTTCTGGGATATCCGGATCAGGGTTTGGAAGATACGCCAGAGTTCCGCAAAGAGCTAGTTCGCATGATAAGGATTTATCAGCCGAAGATTGTTGTGACCTCGGATCCTTATCGTCGCTATCTATGGCATCGCGACCATCGTGTTGCCGGCCAGGTTACCCTCGACGCGGTTTTCCCCTATTCCCGGGATCATCTTGCCTATCCTGATTTGCTGGAGGAAGGTTTAGAGCCGCATAATGTAGATGAAATATGGTTCTGGGCGGCTGAAGACATAAACCATCGTTCCGATATAACCGATACCTTTGATCTTAAGATCTCGGCGCTCCGCTGCCATGAAAGCCAGATACAAGGTTTCCCTAACCCCAACCCGGAAGGTTGGCTGAAAAAACGGTGCAGGGAGATGGCTGAAGGGGAGGATTTCGAG
>JAUVTM010000258.1 GCA_030601545.1 Syntrophobacterales bacterium | reverse complement strand
ACTGACATTAATCGTCGCCAAAATAGGCCATAGTGGTTTTCTTCAGTTCCTCCTGGGTAAAAAGAAGATCGAACTTTTCGACACCCGCAGTATCAGCCATTCTTTTGGCGATCTGGCGGCATACCTCGGGGGAGGATCCGTGAATCATGGTAAACAACCGGTAAGGCCAATTCTCCATTGCTGGTCGCTGGTAACAGTGAGAGACTTCACGGAAAGAGGCAAAGATGTTGCCCACCTCCTCGGCCCGCTCAGGCTCTACCTCCCACACCACCATGGCATTGGCGTCGAATCCAGAAAGTTGGTGCCTTAGGGTAGCTCCAAAACGCCGGATAATATCGTCGTCAATAAACTCGCGCACTTTTTCCAAGAGCTCAGCCTCGCTAATTCCAACTCTTTCTGCCACGGCAGCAAAAGGTCGTCTGACTACAGGCAGATCCTGCTGTAACTCATGGATGATTTTTTTCTCCAGTGGTGTAAACTGCCGCTTACCGCTCATCTGTGTCAAATCCTCCTTCTGCATCTGGTTCTGGTCACCACAAGTCCCACCAAGTACCCAAAGGCACTACTATAATATGACAGTCCGATATTTTAGCCTCACTATGCTTGAAAGATCTGTCTTATCTGGATCCCCGCCTGCGCGGGGATGACGGACGACCGCCTACTTTCGTCATTCCCGCGAAAGCGGGAATCCAGAAAATAGCATGCCAGTGCCCTGACGTCACTGGGGTTAGCTATCACATTAGTACGCAAATAGAAAATTGATTTTGTTAAGGTAAGAAATACTAAACGGTTTTATATTATCTCTAATGCCCTTTGTATTCTTCGTGGTCAATTACGGCGCTTGGCGTTAGTTGGCGCTATATTATCCTTTTTCTAACCTGACCATTTCCTGGTGATACGCCCGCATAAGCTCTTCAAGGCTCAGAAGTCCGGCTAAACGGCCCGGGAGCTCTTCGCTCAGAATGGGTATCCGCCCATAGCCGCTGCGAATAAACTTGATCAACGCCTCATAGAGGGTTTCGTTGAGATCGATGGAAACAGGCTTTTCTGCCAGATCCCCCACCACTATAAGGTCCGAAAGGGCATCCTCAAAGAGGATGGCACGCAGGTCGGGAAACGACAGGATACCCACAAGCCGTATTTCTTCATCCACAACCGGGAAAAAGGACTCCCTGGTACGCTCCATGAGACGCTTCATCTCTCTGAGCCGCATGTCCATGGGGAGCATGGTTACCGGTTTGTCAGGCTTGTAGACGTCTCGCACCTGCATGGTTTGCAAAACGTTAATTGTTAATTCCGGCAGGTGCGCTGGCGAAGCAAATTTGTTCTTAACCTGCTTTTCATAAATGCCCCAACGACCGGATAGAAGTACGGGGATTGCAGAGACAAACATAAGTGGAACCACGAGCCCGTAGCCTTGGGTCATTTCAGAAACCATCAACAGGGCACCGATAGGTGCCTTGGCCACCCCGGCGAAAAATGCGGCCATGCCCACCAGGGCAAAAGCTGCCGGATTGGTAATCACTTCTGGGAAATAGTTATGACCCAGTTGACCCACTATGCCTCCCAACATGGCTCCAATAAAAAGCGATGGGCCGAATACGCCCCCACTGCCTCCAGAACCTATGGTGCAAGAGGTGGCAAAAATCTTGGTGAAGACCATAATCGCCATCAATCCCACCGACAGCTTTCCCAGCAGCGCGAGCTGAATGGTCCCGTAGCCGCCGCTCAGGACCATCGGAGTCATCAAACCAATGCATCCCACCAGGAGACCGCCTATGGCCGGGACAAAGTGAGGCTTGATGGGTATCTTCCTAAAAACATGGTCCCTGAGGCCATAGAGCGATTTCGAGTAAATCCAGCCCACTGGCACGCATACCAGGCCGAGAACCGCATAGATCAATAACTCTCGAGGGTCGGTAAAGACCAAGGTGGGTGTGGCAAAGATGGGCTTATATCCAAAAATCAAGGTAAAGAACGAGTAGGCCACCACTGAACTCATAACACACGGGATGATGGCCTCTGTTTCGAAGTCCTCGGTATAGAGCACCTCGATGCTGGTGATGGCTCCACCCAGAGGCGCCCGAAAAATGGCACCAAAACCACCTGCACACCCCGCCAGCATAAGGATTCGTCTTTCCTTGGTGTCCAAATTGAACAGGCGACCCAGCCATGAGCCGAAACCTGCTCCAATCTGGGCGATGGGTCCTTCGCGGCCGGCACTTCCTCCCGAAGCCAGGGTGATCACCGAAGCTACACTCTTGATATATGGTACCCGGGTGCGAATCTCACCCTGTTTGTTATGGAAGGCGTCTATCATGGCGTCGGTGCCGTGCCCTTCGGCCTCGGGCGCCCAGGTGTACACAAGCAGCCCCGAAAACAACCCCCCGACAGCAGGGGCCAGGAACAAAATCCAGGACTTCGCTGTTCCATGAACCACTCCATGCACCAACTGTTCCCCCGCTGGCGCCTCCATGGGGTAGCCCGCCAGATAATCCAAGACAAAATATTTGAGCCATTCCAGGCAGAAAAAGAAAGCAGCAGCGCCCAATCCCGCAACAAGACCAATAAGCAGACTGTAGAACATCCAGCGCGAGAAGGAATGCTCTCTCAGATAGTTAATGAAAGATGCCCAACGTCCCTGCTCTGACATGTTATTTCCTCATTAAATTTCACCTTGATGAGGACATTTTCCCTAGTATTTTCGTATTTTATGGAGTTTTATCCGCAAGGGCAAGCGATTTTGACGTCTGGAGTAATGGAGATTGATGATTTTGGATTGGGGAAGGCATAGGGCATCCTTCGACAAGCTCAGGACAGGTAGGGCATGGGGCATGGAGTAAGAAACTAGAAATCAGAATTTAGAATCCAGTAGGGCAGGCGTCTCTGCCTGCCAAAGAGTGATCAGCAGACTAGTATCCAGTCTCCAGTATCTGAAATCTTAAATTGGATTGACAGACTCATTTAGACTAAACAAAAAAAGGCGGCCCTGAGGCCGCCTTTTTTTCTCGATTGCAAGAGTCTCTCTATACCTTGGCGTAGATCCCCTGTTTGAGGATGAACTCTTGGTACTCTTTGAGCTTATCACAGTTTTGCAAGCACTTGTTCTTATCCT
>JAUVTM010000136.1 GCA_030601545.1 Syntrophobacterales bacterium | reverse complement strand
CTGCGCTTCCCGACCCAGCCTGGCCGCAACCTCAGCAACGGTTTCATCATTTTGAGACTGCACCACACCGGCCAGAGTTCGGTATTCCAAACATGGTGGTTCGGCCAATTGCTGCCGGAGTCGATTCCAGGCCGGCATAATGTATCGGGCGAAATGCGATCTTCCCTTGATCCGGGTCAAAAAGGAAAAGGCGGCGAGCACCTGCAGGTTGCGGCACAGTGCTACATGAGGGTATTTCTGCAGAAACTCATCAACTGAACTTGCCGTTAACGCACCGAATGCTTTGCTGTATGCTGTCAACAACTCTTGCTGAATCGCCTCTGGCAGTTGCACGTAGGGATCTAAGAGTAGTGCCGCCAGATCGTACTGAGGGGGACCTAAACGCGCACCCTGAAAGTCTATGAGGTAGAGGAGATCACCCTTCAACATGAGGTTACGTGACTGAAAATCCCGGTGAAGGAAAAACAGCTGTCCGTCCCCTTCTCCTGCTTGCGACGCCAGAAGGGCAAAGTCTCGCTCCACATAGTTCGAATCTATTTCCAGTCCGAGCGCTCCCACCAAGAAACTCCACCTGAAGTATTCCAACTCCCGGGCGATGATGAATTGTTGGTTATATACGGAAGTATCAAAACAATGTCGCGTTTCCAGATCCTCGGTGGCTCGTACTTGCATCCTAAGGAGCAAGTCAACCGCCTGGCCATAGAGACCGGTCAAGCGCTCAGCGCCTGAAGCCACTGCATCCTGAAGATGAACTGAGCCCAAGTCCTCAACAAGAGTCAACCCCTCTGAACGGTAGTAACCATAAATTGCTGGTACAGGGACACCCTTTTGGAGCAGATGTCGGCCCATGTATACGTAAGAATCGCTCTCATTGGGAAAGGTCTCATCTCCTGCTGGGCTCCAAATCAAGATCAGGCTTTCCTTCTGGCTGACCACCCGATAGAAAGTACGCTCCGACCCGTCGCCATGAAGCTGTTGCCAGCGTAGCGGACCACTCAATGCTGTCTCTTCCCGAATCAACTCTTCAGCTCGGTTTTTGGGGAACTCAGGCTGTCCTTTCAAAACAAGAAACCCCCTTGGTCATTTGTCGATTAGGAAATTAGTTAACTCGTCAAATCGTAAATGGTAAACGGTAAACGGTAAATCGTTATTGAGCATCTAGTATCTAGCATCGAATCTCCCAAATCCCCAATCTACAATCCTCAATCCTCAATCTACAATCTGCAATCTAAAATCTAAAATTTAAAATCTGCCCTCTCCCCTCTGCCCCGGCCACTACTCCCTCCAGGGACTCGGTGACTACCACTCCATCACCAATGATACTGTCTCGGATCGAGCAACCACTTCCAATGGTAACCTGTTCCCAGATAACGCTCCTCTGAATCCCAACTCCATGCTCCAAATCACATTCTGCTCCGATGCAGACCATGCCATCGAAATGAACTCCAGAGCCAAGGCGAGCAGATTCATGCACTACTGCTTTGCCGTCAACCTGAATTCCTGGCACCGGAGCTCTTGCCATTCGGAAAAGCTCCTCATGAATCTGGAGATACCCATTCAGGCTCCCCAGCTCTCGCCAGAACTCATCCTGGACCACGTGAGCCATTACCTTTTCTCCACTGGCAATCAGCTGGAGGTAACAATCAATAATGGACGAGGGGGTGTCAGCTGGAATCCCAGCGAGCACCCTGCGCTCCAGCACCTGAATTCCGGTGAAGGCCAGGTGCTGTTCAGAGCCACCGCTGAAACCCAGGACACGGCCGTCACTGGCCACCTTTACCCCGTTAAACAGCGGCTCATCTTTCAGAACCAATGTTACGGTTGCACCAGAGTTCTCATGACTGCGCAGAACCCCCTGGAGATCAATTGCGCTGAAAATGTCCCCATTGATGACCACCAAAGGACGCTCGTCCCAAAAATCCGCGACATTGCGGATGCCGCCACCTGTACCCAACAATGTCTTTTCTACCCGCAAATGTACGGGAATGGGGAAGTCCGACCTCTCAACATAATCTATCAGCTTTTCACTGAGATGATAGGTATTTACTATCACCTCCTCTGCCCCACCGGACCAAAGATATGCAACCAGCCAATCCAACAGCGGCCGATTCTGCACTGGAACCAAAACCTTTGGCCTGCTCAGCGTCAAGGGCCGGAGTCTCGTTGACAAACCAGCAGCTAAAACCATCGCCTTAAAAGATTTCATCTCTCACCGAAAAGTGTCCAAATTCTCCTGCAACGAACTCTCAGCGGTCACTATCATGCCCGTGCAGAAGTGGATGTCTCGACCTAATCACTGGACAAACTGCGGCTTATATATAATGATTCTCTGCGTCATATAGCAGATGTTGTCCGCGGGAGCAAATGGGCACGGCATTAAGTATGCTAACCCCACATTGCAATATATCGAAGCCAGGTGGACATGGCATCTCGCTGGAGTGGTGGAGTCCAGAGATTTTAGATTTGAGAGTGTAGATTTGAGATTTAAGGGTTCACAACCTGGTGGCCAGGAATGCCTTCAGCTCAATCTGCAATCAGCAATCTTAAATCATAAATGATACGGTGCTCCAATAGCCCTTGAAATTTGCTTCTCTATGAAGCCACAGATCTTACGACATACCTTGGAAGTCAGCAGGAACGAGGTTTTTCTGACATGGATATTAGTAAACGACTCGGTGAACTGTTAATGGTTGGTTTTATGGGACAAGAAATGGATGCTTCATTGGCCGCTCACATCCGCGATTTACAACCAGCAGGTCTCATATTTTTTAGCAGAAATATCAGTGGACCTGAGCAGCTGGCTCAGCTAACCCATGATATTCAGACGCTTGCCTTGCAGGAACTTGGACGTCCCCTTTTGCTGGCTGTGGATCAAGAAGGGGGCTCTGTAGCCAGAATGGGCCCACCCTTCACTCAAATTCCGGATGCTGTCAGCCTGGGCAGGGGTGGCTGTGAGTCGGTGCGCCACTACTCACGGCTCACCGCCCGTGAAATGTTCCAGGTGGGTTTGAATCTGAATTTGGCACCGGTTCTGGATGTCAACACCTCAGGTTCAGCTGGGGTAATGGAGCGGCGGTCCTTCGGAGATGACCCTTCCCTGGTGACTCAATGCGGTATTGCAGCCATCAGCGCAACTCAGGATGAAAATATAATGGCCACTGCCAAACATTTTCCTGGACTGGGGCGCGCCCACAATGATCCACACCACGACCTCCCAGTGGTATCAGCTGACGGAGAAGAACTTGAACGCACTGATCTACCCCCTTTCAGAGCTGCCATCCAGGCAGATGTGGCCTGTGTGATGACCTCTCACACCCTCTACCCGGCGCTTGATCCGGAGAACCCTGGCACTTTTTCTCCTACCATTCTCCGCAACCTACTGCGGGCTCAACTGGGCTTTGATGGTGTGCTCATCACCGATGACCTGGAAATGGGGGCGGTTGTTGAGCGATATTCTCAGGCGGATGCTCCAATCGCGGCTTTACAGGCTGGTGCTGATCTGCTGTTGGTTTGTAACGATTTGGAAAAAATGCATCTGACAGCGGAAGTCGTTTTGGATGGTTTGAATCGTGGGATGCTCAACCCGCAAGGTCTGGCTCTTTCTCTCACCAGGGTGACAAGGCTCAGAAGAACGTATTTAGACCCCCTCAATCTGGCTGACGCGGCCGCTGTGGCCACTCACTTCTCTAACTGATTTACATCAGGTTCTTCACTGGCTTCACCTAGTATCGTCCGCCGCGTCTGTGATTTCGTCAGGTTCTACGCTAACCTCATCAGTCTCATCTTCGCTGCCGGCGAATTCCTCTTTGGCTCTGGCTAGCAAATCGGCCACACTAAGACCTTCAACTCCCTCTCTTCCCTGCTCACGGACGAGGCTGAGAACTTCCTTTATAATCTTTCCGTAGCCGTCTGGGGCTGTGGCGCCCTCGACAGACTCCCTCTCTTCGAGTCCTTCCACTAGATCAAAAACTATGAGGTGCTTCATGTCTCTTGCCGGCAGGACTTCCTGCCCATTCTCCCCGCTCGCCTTGAGGGCTCCCAGATTCTGAAGACGTTCCGTGATCGCCCTCGTCTCCTCCGCCGGTACTTGCATTCTTTCTGCCAGTTCCATTATTGTTGGCGGCGGTTTGCCCGCCTCGAAACGTTTGCCAACCAAAAGTAGTAACTGCAGCCCCCAATAGCTCTTATTTCCGGTGGGTCGAGCCCGCCATCGCTGCTTCAAACGGAACTTCGCCAGATTCTGGTGGGCGAAAGCGATCTCTGCGCCCAGTAGTAGGATGACCCAGCTGACGAAGACCCATATGAGCAGCACGGGAAGCTGTGAAAGAGCGCCGTAAATAGCACCATACGTTCGAAAGCCAAACTGATAGTGAATATAGGCCCACTGGGAGACCTGCCAGAGGGTTCCACCTATGATTCCGCCGGCGGAGGCGGAGATCGGGTTCACCCTCGTGTTGGGCATGAAAAGATAGACAAAGGAGAAGGCCAACCACATTACGAAAAACGGGGCCAGTTTCAGCACATACACATAAAGCCAGCCCAGGAAGTCTATGGATAAAAGCTCCTGGGTTACGAGATGGCTCTTTACAAAGGTTGTCAGACTCACGGCCACAAACATGGCTACCGGCAAAATCACCACCAGACCCAGATAATCGCTACATTTTCTCAGCCAGGGTCTGCCGCGATCCACTTCCCAGATCTGGTTGAAGGCCATTTCAATATTGGTAAGTACTAAAACCATAGTAATGAAAAGAAAGGTTATTCCCAGAGTACCCAGGGAACCCACATGGATACGGGAGACGTATTCCATAATGTATTCGGTGACCGGGTGGGAGCCGCCTGTAAGTCTCTCTAGGATGAAGGGTTCCAGGGCCCGCTGCACTCCCAGTCCTTTCAACAATGCGAACATAAGAGCCAGAAGAGGCACCAGGGTTAGGAGTGTGGTATAGGTGAGGCCGGAAGCTCGCAGCAAACTGTTGTCCCGCCAGAACTCCCTCCAAACGTAGATCGCAAGTTGCAATTGCTTATAGAGTACGCCTTTGAGGCGTGGCAGTTGATCAACCTCAACCAACCATATGTCGGTGCCGAGAAATCTTCGGATACGATTGGACATCGTACTTCCTCGCTCCTCTGTGTCTTTCTTTGAATGTCTGTCTTTATACAAGCAAGAATTCTGCCAATCTTGTAGAGCTTTTGGTGGATTCGGCCAAAGGCCTTAATCCACCCTACATTATGGGCTGTCCATGCATGCAGCTTGTAGGGTGGATTAAGCGAAGCGAATCCACCTAGAGCAAAATCAATTACCCCGATAAAAAGTCTGCTTTAGAGGGGTTCAATTGCTCGTGGTGGAGTAGCCTCCCCCTTTGGCCCGTGTCGCTCATAACATTTTTGGGGAAACTCCTGGCCAATTCCTGCTTGTTCTTCTAGCTCTCTGTGGTAGAATCGTGGCAGCTTGAAGGGAGGTAAGTATGGCATCACTGAATCGCGTACTTCTGATCGGCAATTTGGGAGCAGATCCGGAATTGAGTTACACCCCCAGCGGCACCGCCAAGGCTACCATGAGGCTGGCCACCCACGAGGTTTGGACCAACAAAAGTGGGGAAAAGGGAGAGCGTACCGAATGGCATCGGCTGATTGCCTGGGGAAGGCTGGCGGAAATTTGTGGTGAGTATTTGACCAAGGGCAGGCAGATCTTCATCGAAGGACGACTGCAAACCCGCTCATGGGAAGACCGCGACGGCAACAAGCGATGGACCACCGAGATCGTTGCCACCACTATGCAAATGCTCGGCAGTCCCCGGGGGGCTCCCAGCGAACCGGAGCTACCACCGGTTGATATGGAAGTGCCTGACATGCCTGAGCCGGATGACGATATTCCCTTCTAGCTCCCCGCGCTGTTAGATTATAACCTCGAGAAAGACTGATTGGTGCGGGTCGCTGAGTTGCGGCCAGTATCGTCTTATACCTTTTTCAGTTGGTGGGCCGTTCGTTGTTAGTCTTGATTCGTATCTTTCTGGGAG
>JAUVTM010000238.1 GCA_030601545.1 Syntrophobacterales bacterium | reverse complement strand
GGAATGAAGATTACCTGTGTGCCGATAAAGACTATTTATTATGAGGATGAGCTAAACTGTTCTTCTTTCAGACCAGTCCCGGACACGACTCTTATCTGCATGGTATTCTTGAAAAGCCTTTTCTGGCGAAGAGGATGGTATTTAAGAGATTTTGAGATCTGAGATATGGAGTATTTAAGATTTCAGATTTCGGATTGCGGATTTCAAATTGGTGCAGAATAAGGCTGTTCACAAACAGGTTATTGCAGAAGTTCAGAAATGCAATCAATCGTCATACCGGACGAGGCGAAGCCGAGATCCGGTATCCAGTAGCCGGCTGTTTTCTCTGGATTCCGGATAATCGCTGCGCGCCTTCCGGAATGACGGGATCAGTGCTTGAATCTAAAATCTACAATCTCAAGTCTGCAATCGTATGGTGGTAGATGAGTGGTTCGGATGTAATAGTTACCGGAATGGGTATCGTCTGTGCTATCGGGGAGGATAAGGACTCATTCTGGCATGCTCTCAGCAAGGCTCAATGTGGAATCGGCCCGGTCGACCTTTTTGATGCTTCAGGCTACCGTAGTTGTATTGGTGGACAGGTAAGGAATGTTGATTTCTTCTCTAGGCTCTCCGCCCGCGAATGTCGTCGGCTGGGTCGCTGTGATATGCTGGGTCTTTGGGCCGCCCATGAAGCCTTGACAGAAGCGAAAATAATGGAGCAAGACCTTCCCCCAGAGCGCATTGCTGTTGTTATGGGTGCGGGTGCGGGCGGAGTTTTTGAGGCAGAGCGATACCGGCGTCAACTCTATGAGGGAGAGTTGCGTCTTCGGCCCTCGCTGCTTATGCCTTTCCCGGCTTGCAACCTTACGGATGCCATTGCCAATTTGTACGGCTTCCGCGGGCCTCGGTCCACCATTGCTACAGCTTGCTCTTCCAGTGCCACCGCTATCGGCTATGGCGCAGATCTCATTCGTTCAGGCAAGGCAGATGTGGTGATTGTCGGGGGTGCTGAGTCTCTTTCGGAGCTGACCTTTTCCGGATTCAATGCGCTCCGCTCAGTGGATCGCTCCACCTGCCGACCTTTCGATAAACATCGGGAAGGATTGGTGTTGGGCGAGAGTGGCAGCATTCTGGTGCTGGAGTCGCGGCGACGTGCGGAGGCTCATGGGATACCTGGTTATGCTCGGGTGCTGGGATATGGCATTAGCGCCGACGCTTACCATATGACATCTCCAGATCCTCAGGGGAAAGGAGCGGAGAGAAGCATGGCCAATGCGCTTGAGAGTGCTGCGGTACCTCCAGGGGCAGTAGATTATATCAACGCCCACGGCACAGGGACTCCGATCAATGATAGAGTGGAGACCATAGCTATCAAGCGGTTTTTCGGCAAGAAATCCGAGTCGATCCCGGTAAGCTCTGTCAAGTCAGCCCTTGGGCACTGTCTTGGGGCAGCCGGAGCAGTGGAGGCTATTGCTACTATCCTGGCCCTCTATCATGGAATGCTACCTCCAACATTAAACTACCAGGAACCAGATCCTGATTGTGACCTGGATTATGTGCCGAACGAGGCCAGAGTTGCTGATATTCAGGTGGCACTTTCCAACTCTTTTGCCTTCGGCGGCAACAATACCACGCTCGTATTCAGGAAGATGGATACATAAGTTTTCACGGTAAGGGGAGACGTGGCCAAGATACCCGTTAACATAACCGGCATAGGCATGTTGAACGCTTTGGGTATCGGCAGATCGACCTATTGGCACCAACTGCTTAAAGCTACCCCGGGCATAGCACCAATCCAAGGGTTTGATACCGACAAGTACGCCAGTAATCTCGGGGCGGAGATACAAGGTTTCAAGGCAAAGGACTTTATGTCCCCACGTTTTTACCGCAGGCTGAGTCGGTTGTCCCGCCTGGCTGTGGCCGTCAGTATTGAGGCCATCAAGGATAGTGGGCTGGAGATATCGGACCAGAATCGTCACCGGATCGGGGTAGTCTTTGGCACCGCTTTTGGCAGCACGAACCAGACGGATGCATTTTTCGTGAGCCTTTTGGATTATGGTCCGCAGGCGGCTGAGCCAATACTCTTTCCTGATACGGTTCCCAATGCACCGACCAGTCATGTGGCCATGTATCATCGGCTGCAAGGTCCCAATAGCACCTTTTGCCAAAATCATCTGTCTGGCGAATGTGCCCTGGCCTACGGCCTCTCCTTGCTGGAGCAGGATCAGGCGGACGTTGTGGTGGTAGGGGGCGTGGACGAACTATCCAGCATCCTGTTTCACAGTCTTGATTCAGTTCGAGCCTTGAAACCCATCCACCAGCAAAGACCGCTCCAGACCAGCCAGTTTCCCACAGGTAAAGGGTTTATCCCTGGTGAGGGGGCCACCTGTATAGTGTTGGAGCGGGCCGACTTGCCAACAAGGCAACAGCGAAATATTTACGGAAGCGTTCTGTCTTTGCAACTCACCAGCGGAGTCAGCAACCAGGGTCACTATGAGGTCGGTGGCAAGGCGATGGCCGAGGGCTTGCGGGCCGCGCTAAAGGAAGCAAAGATTGAAGCGAAAGAGATTGGTATAATAGGGTTGGCGGCAAATGGGGTTGACGAACTTGAAAGAGGAGAAGCTCTGGCCCTGGAAGAGGTATTTGGTCCCCAGTGGCATCAGATCCCTCGCCTTCCCCTCCGATATTTCGTGGGGGAATTCGGCAGTGGAGGTCTGCTCACAGCGGCGACTATTCTGCTCTCTTTGGCCGAAGGTACTATGCCGCCGACCGTGCAAGGACCTGAGCTTACCGGTCCGGCCGGAAAACCCCAAAGATTCGCTCCAGTGAAAAAGGAGGCTATTGTCGCCGGGATGGCCATTGGTTCTACTTTTGGGGGAGGAAGTGCTTGCTTGGTTGTTGCCAAGCAACAGGAATGATGGGAGAAGGATGTAAGAAGTCACTATAACAGCTCCAATTTCTTTTCGACCCAATATTCCAGTATTCTATTCCTCCAACCAGTGGAGTTTTGGAAAGAAGAGAGTTTCCACTATGAACTGGCGAGAATGAGTCAGTAAGTGTGCATCTGGAAACCCGGCTCCAGTCTGTCATTCTGAGGAGCAAAGCGACGAAGAATCTCTTGCTTTCTTGGGTCGCTAAAGATTCTTCGCTTCGCTCAGAATGACAGTGAGCAGTTTCCGGGTGAACACTACTTGGACGATAGAGCGATGCGTATTCTCTTGATTTCACCAAATACAGAAATGCTTCCTGATCCGGTCTTTCCCCTGGGGCTGGCGTTTTTAAGTGGTGCGCTCGAGCAAAGCTCTCACCGGCATGAAATACTGGATCTCTGTTTCACAGAGGACTATGGGGAAGCTCTGGATCAGTCCGTGGCCGATTTTGGTCCCGAGATAGTTGGACTCTCCCTACGCAATGTGGATAACGTTGCCTATCCTAATACCCATTCCTACCT
>JAUVTM010000055.1 GCA_030601545.1 Syntrophobacterales bacterium | reverse complement strand
GGCCCGCAGGAAGCGACTTTCTCTTTTCCCCACGGGCCGTTTCGTTGCTTGTCTCCGCGATGTATGCCGCTAACCGTTTCTCAACGCCGCTTGGGCCGCGGCCAGCCGTGCAATGGGCACCCTGAAAGGTGAGCAGCTAACGTAGTCGAGGCCTACTCGGTGGCAAAAGTCGATGGAGGTGGGTTCACCACCGTGCTCACCGCATATTCCCACTTTGAGGTCAGGCCTGGTGGAACGCCCCAGCCGGACACCCATATCCACAAGCTGCCCGACCCCGGTCTGATCGAGTTTATCGAAGGGGTCATCCGGCCAGATATTGCCTTCAATGTATGGATAAAGGAACTTCGCCGAGTCATCTCGGCTTATGCCGTAGACAGTCTGAGTCAGGTCATTGGTGCCGAAGGAAAAAAACTCCGCCTCCTTGGCTATCTCGTCGGCTGTGAGGGCCGCACGGGGTATCTCGATCATGGTGCCCACACTGAACACCACTTCCATGCCCTGCTCACTGAAGACCGCTTCAGCCTCTTTTAGCACCACTTCTTTTTGGTGCTTCAGTTCTTCCACCCCACATATCAGGGGTATCATTATCTCCGGGACGACCTTTACACCCTCTTTGGCCGCAACGCAGGCCGCCTCCAGGATAGCCCTGGCCTGCATTGCTGTGATCTCCGGGTAGACGATACCCAGGCGACAGCCCCTGTGTCCCAGCATGGGGTTGGACTCAGCGAGGGATTCCACCCGAGCCTTCACTTCTTGCACCGGGATGGAGAGCGATTTTGCCAGGTCAGCCATGCCCACTTCATCGTGAGGCAGAAACTCGTGCAGGGGTGGGTCCAGGGTGCGGATTGTGACTGGCTTGCCGTCCATCGCCCTGAATATGCCGAGAAAATCCTCTCTCTGCATGGGCAAAAGCTTGGCAAGAGCTTTTTCTCTATCCTCCAGGGTGTCGGCGAGAATCATCTCCCGCATTGATGTGATGCGGTCATCCATGAAGAACATGTGCTCAGTGCGGGTCAGCCCTATGCCCTCGGCGCCGAAGGCGATAGCCACTTCGCACTGCTCCGGTTCGTCGGCGTTGGTTCTTACGCCCAGCCTGCGCACCTCGTCAGCCCAGGTGAGAAGCTTTCCGAAGGCCTGACAGATGACGGAGTCCATTGGATCCAGGCTGCACTCGATGACCGCCCTGTAAATCTCCGAAGGGTATGTGGGTATTTCGCCGATTAGCACCTGGCCCTCTGTGCCGTCCAGAGAGATCCAATCACCCTCCTTGATTACCCGCTTACCGTCCACCGCCATCTGTCGATCTT
This sequence comes from Syntrophobacterales bacterium, assembly GCA_030601545.1. Taxonomy (GTDB): domain Bacteria; phylum Desulfobacterota; class Syntrophobacteria; order BM002; family BM002; genus BM002. Next base: position 8,500 of record JAUVTM010000055.1, on the reverse strand, counting down.
TGTAGCTGATATCCAGAACGCCACAGCCGGCTATGCAGACCTTGCCCATCTGGCGAGCCACCAGGGCGGCGTGGGACGTCATTCCGCCCCTGGCCGTTAGTATACCCTGGGCGGCGTCCATACCTCTGATGTCATCAGGCGAGGTCTCCCAGCGTACCAGAATCACCTTCTCGCCCCGCCCGGCCCACTCAACAGCGTCCTCTGCGTTGAAAACCACCCTTCCCGTGGCCGCACCTGGACCCGCGTTGAGGCCCACGGCCAGAAGTTTGCCTTCATCAATGCTCTTATTCTTCTCCGCGGGGTTGAAGGTGGGCTGGAGGAGCTGGTTGAGCTGATCCGGCTCTACCCGCATGATGGCCTCCTCTTTCGAGATGAGACCCTCCTCCACCATTTCCACCGCAATCCTCACCGAGGCGAATCCGGTACGTTTTCCGGAGCGGGTCTGGAGCATCCAGAGTTTGCCCTTCTGGATGGTGAACTCGATGTCCTGCATTTCCCGATAGTGGGTGTCGAGCTGATTTCTTATCCCGTCCAACTCGGCGTATATGTCGGGCCTCTCCTCTTCCAGGGAGAGAACGTCACGGTCGCCTTTCTGCAGCTTGTTGATGGGCTGAGGGGTCCTGATACCCGCCACCACGTCCTCGCCCTGGGCATTCATTAAATACTCGCCGTAGAAGGTATTGTCACCGGTGGCCGGATTGCGGGTGAAGGCCACACCGGTGCCTGAGGCCTCCCCTAGGTTTCCAAATACCATGGCCTGGACATTAACCGCGGTGCCCATGTCGCCGGGTATATTGTTCAGCTCCCGGTAGGCCACGGCCCGGGGGATGTTCCAGGAGTAAAACACTGCACCGATTCCCCCCCAGAGCTGCTCCCTGGGGTCCTGGGGAAACTCCATGCCCAGCTTGCTCTTGATGGCCTCCTGGTAGCGAACGGTCAGCTCTTGGAGGTCGTCGGCGGAAAGCTCCAGGTCCAATTCCACCCCGACCTCTTTCTTCAGATCTTCGAGGATCTCTTCGAAAGGATCGATGTCGTCCCTGGACTCCGGTTTGAGGCCCATGACCACGTCCCCGTACATGCCAATGAGACGCCGGTAGCTGTCATAGACAAATCGGGGGTTCCCCGACTGCTCGATGAGACCGGCCACAGTCTCGTCGTTCAGGCCCAGGTTGAGGACGGTGTCCATCATCCCCGGCATGCTGATGGCCGCGCCGGAGCGTACGCTCATAAGCAGCGGTTTTTCTGGATCGCCGAACTTCAATCCCAGTACACTCTCCATCCTGGCCACGGCCTCATCCACCTCGCCTTGAATCTCCACCGGATATCTTTGGGGATCTTTGTAAAAGGCGCAGACATCGGTGCTAATGGTGAAACCGGGGGGAACCGGGATTCCCATGTTCGTCATCTCGGCCAGGTTTGCGCCCTTGCCGCCCAGAAGACCCTTCATCTCTTTGGTGCCGTCAGCCTTACCCTCTCCGAAAAAGTAGACGTACTTTGCCATAGTTTCTCTCCCTTGCTGTAGGAAAGACCTTAAGTGTGCCTGATGGAAAAATTACGAAACAGTCCAGAGCCTGTCATGGAAGGAGGGTGGACACGGAGTGGTCCGTCCGACCGGCCCTAACGGCATTGATCCATCCAGGCTATTCAGAGTAATAGAAGGTGATATGATTGGAGTCGTCGACATGTAGTTGCAGGTCTGACTCCCAAGTGACGAAGGTACTATGCCACAATGGCTATATACTGTCAATCACTGTCACGATTCCCAGGAACTAGGCCGCGTGGTCGCTTGCCAGTTATAAAAAAAGAGGCTACACTGACTGTCTGAATTACTATGCCGCACATTGCAGATTTTTGATGGCGGGCGGGGATTGAGGACTGAGGATTGACGGTTGGCGATTGACGAATGGGGAATTGAGTGACTGACATGTTTGAATACCAAATTCCTAAATTCCAAGCACCAAATCTCGGGGTGTCAGGTGTCGGGTGTCAGGTGTCAGGGAAGAAAAATAAAAAATATGAAACCTGTCGAAGATCCCGTCTGAAGCGAAGCGTAGTGACCTAATGACGCCGCAGGCATATGACTAATGTCCTTCCCTATGCTCTATGCCCTATGCTCTATGCTTTTCTCAAATCCGCAATCCGAAATCCGAAATCCGAAATCTCTTCATAACTCCTTGATTCAATGGGTATTCTTGTGATATAAGTGAGCTACCTTTTACCGGCATAGCCCAAGGGGCTAATCATTACTCAGAGTAAGAAAATGAGACTATGATCCCACGATATACCCGTCCAGTGATGGGCCGCATCTGGGAGCAGGAAAACCGCTATCGCCAGTGGCTGAAGGTGGAATTGGCTGTAGTGGAATCCATGGCCCAGTTAGGACAAATACCCGCCCAAGCAGCCCAGGAGATCGCAGACAAGGCAGGCTTCGATGTAGAGCGCATCGACGAAATTGAACGTGAGGTACGCCACGACGTCATCGCCTTCCTTACCTCTGTGGCTGAGCACGTGGGAGAACCCGCGCGCTATATTCATCTGGGATTGACCTCCTCTGATATTCTAGACACCAGTCTCGCCCTGCTGCTTAGAGAAGCAGCAGACATTTTGCTGGATGATATTCAAGCCCTCCTTGAAGTCCTGAAGCGACGCGCACATGAGCATCGTCACACGGTCATGATGGGCCGTTCTCATGGGATACATGCCGAACCAATCACCTTCGGGCTGAAATTGGCGCTTTGGTACGCGGAGATGGCGCGCAACAGAGAGAGGTTGCGCCGGGCCCGGGAGACCATCAGAGCCGGTAAGATTTCTGGGGCAGTGGGGACCTATGCAAATGTGGACCCTGAAGTAGAACAACTTACGTGCGCCCAGTTGGGCTTGAAGCCGGCGTTAATTTCCACCCAGATCATCCAACGAGATCGTCACGCCGAGTACTTCTCCACCTTGGCTATCATCGCCAGCAGCATCGAAAAAATCGCCACCGAAATCCGCCATCTGCAGCGTACCGAGGTCCTTGAGGTGGAAGAGTACTTCACCGACGAACAAAAAGGCTCTTCCGCCATGCCGCACAAGCGAAATCCCATTGGTAGCGAAAATCTAAGTGGGCTGGCCAGGTTAGTCCGTGCGAATGCAATCGCCGCCATGGAAAACATCCCTCTCTGGCACGAGCGCGACATAAGCCATTCCTCCGTTGAGCGGGTCATCGCTCCAGACAGCACAATCCTGCTCGATTTTATGCTTCATCGTCTTACCAACATGCTGGACAGGTTGGTGGTTTATGAGGAGAGGATGAAAGCCAACCTGGAGAACACGGGCGGCCTTTTCTTTTCTCAGCGTGTCCTGCTGGCTCTAACAGAAAGTGGCCTGGATCGGGATGAAGCGTATCGTCTAACCCAACGAAATGCCATGTCTGTGTGGAACGAAGGCGGCACCTTCAAGAATCGACTCGCAGCCGACCCAGAGATTATGAAACATCTGTCCAATGATACGTTAGAGGAGCTTTTTGAGCTCAACTACTTTCTAAAACACGTTGACACCATCTTTGCCCAGGTATTCGAACAAGAAATGTAGGAATTCGGCCAGGGCTGGGCACGGCAATTGCTAAAGATTCGAGTAATCCCTCAATTCCTTAATGGTTACATCGTTTTTTTTTGAGTTAGCACCAATGAGATGTGCAAAACCATGCGAGACAGGATATCAGCGAGACCTTCAATACTCAGTTGGCTGACTTTTGCATTGCTCCTCATTTTCCTACCGAGCAGGGGTGCTGCTTCTCAGTTACCAGCCAATCTGCTTATTTCCCCCAACGCCAGTCCGCACCACGTAATTCTGGTGGAAAAGAGTTCCCAGCGCCTTTTCATCTATCACTTTGATGGGGACTATGAGCTTGTGGCCACCTATAACATTGCCACCGGTGAGAATCCGGGCGACAAAAAGGTTAGTGGCGACAGAAAAACTCCCGAAGGTATATACTTCTTCACCAAGGCCGTCGGAGAACAGTACCTTACTTCCACTTACGGCGTCAGGGCTTTCCCCATGAACTATCCCAATCTCATGGATATACGGAGGGGTAAGGGAGGCAACAATATTTGGGTACATGGCACCAACGAGGAGCTCGAGGAGCGTAGCACCAACGGCTGCATTGTTCTGGGCAATGGAGATGTTGCTCAACTTGATTCTTACATCAAGCTCTGGAACACTCCCATTATCGTGGAAACAGAGCTGAAATATGAAGACCGCAGTACTCTACTCCACCAGGGTCAATTGCTTTTGGAAACAATCAATGGCTGGAGCCAGGCCTGGTCTCAAAAAGATTTGGATCGCTATCTTTCCTACTATGCCTCTGACTTTCGCTGGAAAAATTTGGACCTTCAGGGCTGGAGGAAAAGGAAAGCCTGGCTAAACCAACGTTACCGGGCAATTTCTGTCCAACTTCGAGACATTCGTCTGTTTCGCCAAGGAGAAATGGTGCTGGCTACCGCTGAGGAAATCTACCGCTCCGATCGGTTCGCATCCCAGGGCTTCAAACATCTGTACCTGGTTCAAAATTCTCTGGACTGGCGCATTTTGGCTGAGGAGTGGCACAGTGCAAAGCGGCCAGCGCCCCCTCTTTTGCAACTGGCCGCCAAGCCTCCTCCGGATAGAGAAACTGCACAGGAGTCCGTGCGACGCTTTGTTGAAGAATGGCGACGTGCCTGGGAACAAGGAGATCTTCCCTCTTATCTGGCCAGCTATCACCCTCGATTCAGAACGCGCGGCATGGGGTTGAGGGGTTGGAGCCGATACAAACGGCAGCTTTTTAGCCGCTCTTCCGAACGGGTCATTCAACTCGGTGACATCGAAACAGAGGTGCAAGGCTCTGCTGCGGTGGTAAATACCAAGCAAGAGTACCGTTCAGACACCCATGAGGACTCCGGCCTTAAAACCTTGCGTCTTCGCTGGCACCGCGGTCGTTGGACTATTTTCAGGGAAACCTGGAAGCCACTCCCAGATCAAGGATAGAGCCCCCCGAGCCCTTAAACTACTCCTGAACTAAGCAGTGGACACTGGGTGCTAAGCACCAGACAATTGGAAAAAGGTTGTCGGTTATACGTTATAGGTTATACGTTATACGTTTAGAGAGCACGCTTTTTCAGCCGTCCAGTTGCTTTTCTGTTACTGATGTCTTTTAAAATGAGACGGATAACAAATAACTCATAACGGATAACGACAAGAGTGGTTTTCTCGTCCGTCTCGGTGAGACGCTATGCGCCTTGCGCTTTACGCTCTGCGTATCTAGGGACCCAATGACCAAGAGCCTTCCAGAACAGCGAAATCACCCAGATTTGCTCGCACCTGCCGGCAATATAGAGAGCTTTTTCGCCGCCCTGGAGCATGGAGCTGACGCCATTTATGTGGGTCATCGCCATCACAGCGCCAGAGCCCTCGCAGCCAATTTTACCCTAGAGGAGATAGCCCGACTGAGGGAATACGCTCATGGGCATGGAGTGAAACTCTATGTGGCCCTGAACGCCATAGTACGTGAAGATGAGCTGGCAGATCTGATCGGTGTCCTTTCTGGTCTCGCCCAGATTCAGCCGGATGGGCTTATCATCCAGGATGGAGCAGTTGCCCGTCTCTGCCGCCTCTACTTCCCTAACCTTACCATACATGCAAGCACCTTGATGACCGTGCACAACCGTGCCGGGGTTGAGCAACTGCAAACCATGGGTTTTCAACGGGTCGTTTTGGCCCGAGAGTTAACCATTGATGAACTTGCTCACATTGCTGCCAGTACCAGTCTGGAGCTAGAAATTTTTGTCCACGGTGCTTTGTGTTTCTCCTATTCAGGGCTGTGCCTGGCCAGTTCCTTTTATGGTGGACATAGCAGCTTGCGGGGTAGATGTGCACAGCCGTGCAGACGTTTGTATCGTTCAGGTCGACAACAAGGATACCTTTTCTCCACCAACGACCTCTCTGCCATCGAACTGATCCCCAGATTACGCAAACTCAGACTTGCCGCCTTCAAGATTGAGGGTCGGATGAAGCCGGCATCTTATGTTGCGCCGGTGGTAACCGCCTATCGTCTTGTTTTGGATGCTGCACCTGGCAATGAGGCCGAGACCATTGTTGAAGCCCGCCAAATCCTCCAGCAGGCTTACGGTCGGAAACCCACCCGGGGCTTTTTGGTGGCCGACCAGCACAAGGAGATCATAACGCCCCATCGTAGTGGTGCCAGTGGTAAGCTGGCGGCCAAGGTCGACTGGGTGCGAGGAAACCTCATGGCGCTGCGGTTACGCTCTCCACTTACAGAGGGTGACCGAGTCCGACTGGACTCTGATGAAGAGGTGAAGAAAGCAGCCTTTACCATCAAGAATATGGTCTCAAAAGGTCAGCGCCTGACCGAGGCGGACACGGGAGCAGTTGTCACTGTTGCACGAATTACTGGTGCTCGCAGTGGCGATCGTCTCTTCAAGACCGGATCTAAACTGGACAAGAGATTATCAGCGGCCAAGCTTCGTGGCATTCTCAGAAAGCAAACTGCAACACCTGCGCAGTTTGGTGCTTCCGCTAACTTTGCGAGAGAGATTCTGGGCAAGCCAAAAAGCAAGCCAGGGAAAGACCAGCAAATTGCTCTTTACCTCCGGATCTCTCAACTAAATCTTCTCAATGTCTCCTTCCACACGGGGGCCCACTGGATTTTGCTCCAGGCCACTCAGGCCAATCTACACTCTCTATCGCGACGAAAATTGCCACCAAAAAAGAGAGACCGCTTTTTCTGGGTCTTGCCGGCAATCATCCATGAGAAGGAATTGGACTTTTATCATGACCAGGTGCGGCGATTTCAGCAAATGGGATTCAGCCGCTGGGTTGTGGCAAACTGGGGACACCTAAGCCTTTTTACCAGGCCTCCTGAAGTGCTCATGGCCGACTACACCTTTAATGTGCTTAACTCACAAGCCTGCTCCCTGTTGCGAGAGATGGGCTGCCAACTTTTGATTCTTTCCCTGGAAAACGACCGGGACAATCTTCGCAAACTGGTACCGGCTGTGCAGGGATTGACCCCTCTGGTAACTGTTTATGGCTGGCCACCTCTTTTCACTAGCCGTCTGAGGATACGAGGTCGTGAAGGATACGCCATTCGGCCCTCGGGTCGAGATCGGCTTCAGCATAGATGGAAGGCAGGACTTACCCCGGTCCCCTCTGATCGTCCGCTCTGTCTTTTTAACCATATCCAAGAGCTTCGTAAACTTGGTGTAAAGAATTTTGTGGTGGATGTACGAGGGCAACCACTGCAACGCCAAGAAATCCACACTATTATGAAAGGGGTAGAGCGTCAGCACTGCCCCCAGCCGCATAGCACCTTTAACTATTTAGGAAAGTTGGTCTGACATAAGAACGAGGCACACGGTACACGGCATAGGGAAAGGTGCCAGGTGTCAGGTGTCAGGAAAAGCAAATTAACCGCAGACGAAAGTAAGCCATAGAGCATGGGGCAATACAGTTGCCAGCCGGCAAAGGCAGAGGAAAGAGGATAGAAGATAGAGAAAAGAAGAAAAGGATTCTCCTGTGGGAGCGGCTTTCAGCCGCGATCTTGCTCTTTGAACGATTTGAACGGTTGCAACGATTTGACAAATCAACGAATTAACGAATTTCCTAATCGACGAATGACTACTTGCCCTGAGCTCGTCGAAGGGCTGGCTACTGGATTCTTTGATTGAGGATTTGCAATGTGGTTCGTAGTTGAAGGGAGATAGCGATGGATTTTGAGAGAGGTTCAGCGCCCCTTGCCCTCATGGCTGCCCTCCCTAGCGAGGGCGAGCTTCTACTCTCTAGTCTTCAGGATAAACAGATTATTCTCAAGGGTGACTTCGAAATACACACTGGGAAACTTGCGGGTAGGCAGGTACTTCTCGCCTTCAGTGGTCTCGGTAAGATCAACGCTGCTGCCGCGGCAGCAACCATTCTGGCGAGCTTTCCTGTTTCTCGTTTCTGGATGTGGGGCTCAGCAGGAGCATATCCCCATACAGATATTGAGCTCAACGATCTGGCCCTGGCCAGTGAGGAAATCCTGGGAGACGAGGGTGTCGCCACTCTCAGTAGCTGGCAGTCTCTCGATGCCATCGGCATCCCTCTGGCAAAGACCGCAGAGGGACCGATCTTCAACCAAATCCCGGTGGATCGGCTGGAATTTGAGCGGGCCCGGCGGTTACTCAGCGAGTGGCAACCTGCCTCCGCTGCGTCCCAAATACATGAGGGGCCATTCGTCACAGTGTCCGGGGTGAGTGGCAGCCTGGCTCAGGCTCGTCTTTTGGGTGATCGCTTTGGGGCTCTGTGCGAGAATATGGAAGGTGCAGCAGTAGCTCACGTGTGCCTTCGTTACCAGGTGGTTTTTCTGGAGCTCCGCGGTCTGAGCAACTGGGCCGGTGATCGAAACAAAAAGAGATGGCAACTGGCAAAAACCCTGGACACCTGTCAGCGAGCCGTTCTCTACTTGCTGGAAAACTGGGACAAGGTGTGA
>JAUVTM010000339.1 GCA_030601545.1 Syntrophobacterales bacterium | reverse complement strand
TGTCGGCCCCTGCGACGTACCGTTCAGGTACGCCTCGGAACCAATCCCGCGGTACCGCGGGACGGTTGCCCGGTGGCACATCCATCTTCGTGGTCTCGCGACAGTGATTCATGGAATATCCGGGCTAGAGGATGTCCCCCAAAGATGCGGACAAGCAAATCTCGACCTTGAGCGCCCACAAATTGCTCAAGCGATGATACACCACGGCACATAAACCAGAGGGGGGGTGGAGTGGTAGGGTTTATTCTGTTTTCCCAAACTGGAAAATTATGTCTCCAGCTTTTTTGCCGGGCCGCAGCTTTCCTTGATACTTCAGGCCACCGAAAAGCTTGCCGTCGATTCTGCTTTCTCTGGTTTCCAACAGCCACATGTGGCCCTCTTTGGTATCAAGGATAAAAATGTCGTATTCGCTCTTTTTCCCTACGCTTATTTGCATAGCTTGGTAACGGCCGGACTCCACAGCCACGGTGGACCCCACCGTTGTCAACAGGAATGCTAACGTCAAAGCAAATACCAATCCATACCGTTTCTTCACCATTTCTTATTCTCCTGCATGGAAGTGCTTTTATGAAGGATTACTTTGCTCGGAGTCTACCGGAGTCAGGTCTTTGCTTTTTTCTGACGAGTAGGAAACGTGTATCTCGAAAGGTTCCAGCTCAGTAGCAAGTCCAATCGCCCACCCTGAACCGTTTGGGGCAGCCACACCATTGCTCGTTATTTCGTCACCGTCGCGGTTCGTGATTCTAAATCTTAAGTTCTGATGAGAAGCGCCACGGGCCTTTGGGACAAAGGTAAAGGTAACGGTATATTCACCCAATATGCCGTGAGCTTCAGTTTCAATGAATGGCGCCAACTCGAAATACACTCTCACGAATGGACTGAATCTAATCTTAAGCGGCGCATTCCACGTTCCCCGCCCAATAAAGATCAGATTGCCTCTGCTGTCCAGCTTGCCCTTGGTGACCTTACCATCAAATTTTACTAACCTTTTCCTGAAGCCATCTGCCTCAGCCTCCACGCTGAACATTATGACAGAGGAAAGAGCTATTAAGGCAGCCATGAGGATGAACACACAGCGCTTGCCTTTCACCTCTTCCCTCCCTTCTGGCTATTGGAGCTGGATGGCCGAATTATACTCTTGGAGAATGTGTCTAATCCTCGGCAACATCTGGATGTTATCGATATGAAAACGAGAGAGAGCTTCAACAAAAATCGTAACCTGCTCATCCTCATCAAGATTCCTCTCCACAAAGAGCAGGTACTTGTCATATAAACGACACAGGCCACTGCGGCTACGAGGCAACCTCTCGTAAACGACTTGAATACCGAGCTTCTCTGCCAGGGCCTCCAACTCCATCAGCATCTTGGTGCTGCGCATTTCCATTGTCGACGCCATGACTCCCCCTTGCCCGGATTCATGAATAATCCGGGCTAGTCGTAGCAAAGATTGAGGCCGAATGACTCGTTTGATGCTTCGGTCAGGAACGAACATCTCTGCAAATAGATGATGATATAGAAGGTTTCTCACTCCGCAGATAGGCAAGACAGAAGGGAGCAATGCAGGACCGTTCAGTTGGATCAAGAGTATCAAACTCAAAAAAACGCAGCACCTAGACTTTACCATAAACGAAAACGGATTTGTCAAGAGAATAAATACTATTTTTTTCTCACAGGTGGCCAACAAACAATGGGGATAAGAAAAAGAAAACCCCCAGCGACTACCGTTGGATGCCGCTGGGGGAGTGCACAGGAGGCCTAGGATGTCCTGTCCACACAGCTA
>JAUVTM010000300.1 GCA_030601545.1 Syntrophobacterales bacterium | reverse complement strand
TCGTCCGGTGTTGCTCCGAATGCTCGGCCTTTCCCAGGTTTTTCCGCCAGAAACTACCGCTGTCTTGAGTGGGTCAATGAAGGTTAGGGGAAAGACTCTCTCGTTTCTCTTCGGTCGTTTGATTTTCGGGCCTGCCGGCCTAGAGGTGGAATCTCTACGTTCAGAGAAGAAGGGGATACTCACCGAAATGTTGGCAGCCAACTGTCTGCTCCAGGTTCCTCCAGGAAGAGACAGCCTGGATAAAGGAGAGCACGTTAAGGTCCAGCTGCTTAACCTGGGCCTCGGTGGGCTTTCTTATTTCGAGGTTCCACCCTACTAACTACTGTTTACTATGCGATGCTCTCTGTTCGCAGGCACCGGCGATACAGTCACGTCCGTTGTCCGTCGTCAGTTGTCAGTTGCAAATACCCTGATTCATCGGGTGGAAATCTAGGTCGGTCCGCACGTTTTTGGTCTCGCGGTAAAAATTCCAATTTTGTGCGGAAAAGTTAAGCAAACCTTTCAATGCTACGGACTACGGACAACTGACTACTGGCCACTAGATAATTTCATCTGCGGCGAAGCTTTATTATTTCAGACACAGCTCCGATCAGGGTGTAAATATCTTCTTGGGTGTTGTAAGGGCCGACACTGGCGCGAACCGTGCCGTGAGGGAAGGTGTTGATGGTGCGGTGTGCTGCCGGGGCGCAGTGGAGTCCCGAGCGAACGGCAATTGTATAAGCTGTGTCCAAAATATGCGCAACTTCAGAACAGTCCAGTTCTTGGACATTAAAAGAAAGGGTACCGGTACACGAACTTTTGTCAGGAGAGCCATAGACGATGATCCCGGGAAGCTGGTTCAGTCCAGCCGCAAGGCTTTCTATGAGACTTTGCTCATGGGCAGCTATGGCATCTAGACCTAGCTTTTGGACTTCGGCTATGCCCGCGGCAAGACCAGCAAGACCAGGGGCGTTGTGGGTGCCGCTTTCGAATCGCTCCGGCCAAGTTTCAGGCTGCTCCATCGATTCAGAGTACGTTCCGGTGCCACCCTCCCACAGTGGTTCCAGTTCCAGACCAGGTCTGACATAAAGAAAACCCGTACCCATTGGTCCCAATAAACCCTTGTGCCCCGGGCCCGCCAGGAGATCTATATTGGACTGTTGTGGATCTATTGGGATCCTTCCCATGGTTTGGGCAGCATCAACCAGCAGAAGAATACCGTGCTCTCGAGCCATCTTTCCCACCTCGCTCACCGGCATCAAGTTGCCGGTGACATTAGAACCATGGATCAGGGCAATGAGGCGGGTCTGTGGGCGGATTAGTGGTGGGATGTCACCGGGATCCAGTTCGCCGCTGGGGCTGCAGGGAATCTGGCTGTGTGAGATACCCAGCTTCTGCAAACCGTGGAGCGGCCGCATGACCGAGTTGTGTTCCATGCTGGTGGTGACCACGTGATCACCGGCTTGCAGTAATCCTTTGAAGGCCAGGTTTAAAGCGACCGTGGTGCTCGGGGTGCATAGTATGCGGGACGGCTCCACGTTGCCGAGTAAATTGGCGAGCGAGCGCCGGGTACGGTCAATTACCCTGCTGGCTTCTCGAGCTGGAGCATGTGCTGCCCGACCGGGATTGCCCCCAATTTCATTCAAGTAATGGGCAACAGCATCTATCACTTGTTTCGGTTTGGGAAAAGATGTAGCTGCGTTGTCCAGATAGATCATAAGTCAGCAGATCAAGTTTTCGGCTCCAGTGTATGCCAGAATACTGCCGCCGCGCACGTAGCCGATGACAGTCATGTTGAGACTCTCAGCCAAATCCAGCGACAGGCTGGTGGCGGCGGAGCGGGAAATCAGCATGGGGATTTGCATCTTAGCCGCTTTGATAAGAATTTCCGAAGTAATGCGGCCCGTGGTTACCAGGATTTTGTCATTGGTGTCCACTTCGTTCAAGAAACACTCGCCAAGTATCATATCTACAGCATTGTGACGGCCAATGTCGGTGCGAAAGATCAGGATTTTCTCGGTATCGGCGAGACCGCAATTATGGACTCCTCTTGAGCGGCGATAAAGCTCAGAGCGGCTATGCAGCTCAGTCATGAGTTGACGGACTTGGTCAGCCCCGATGGCAAGTTGGTTTGTGAGAGGTTGGCTTTGCAACGAGTCCAGCACGTTATAGAAGATTGTACCTTTACCGCAACCGGAGGTAATGGTTCTTTTGCCGAAGAGCTGCTCAGCTAGCTCAGTTCTCTCGCTGGTGAACACCCGAACCGCTTGACCGTTCTTGTCAATCTCCACGCGTTCAAGACTACTCCGTTGTTGCAGTAGACCCTCTGAGGTGAGAAACCCCACTGCCAAACTCTCAATATGAGCTCCTGTGCAAAGAAGGGTGACAATCTCCTGGTCATTCAAAAAAATGGTGAGTGGCACTTCTCGTACCACGGCAACGCGGGTGTGACGGCATTGACCCTTGGATACGCGCAAAACCTCTACTTCTTTGGTGAGACTAT
>JAUVTM010000061.1 GCA_030601545.1 Syntrophobacterales bacterium | reverse complement strand
ACGGTTCTGCACACGTCTGGTTTTGGCAATAACGCCGCTCCCACCGCCCAGAAGCCCTTTTCTTTTCAGATTCAAAACCGCCTCTAGGGCCTCACTCTTCTCTTTAGGCCTCAATTCTGCAATCCCTTTTCCATGCCGCTGGATCGTAACAATTTCCCCTTTTTCGACCTTCTGCAAAATGGCACTCAGATTATCTCTGAGTTCTTTTACGCCGATAATTTCCATACATCCCTCACATTATGTACATAGTTTTTCAATATTATAGCCATAAAAATAGTGAAGAATCAAGAAATTTCTGCGTTCCGATCTTCTTTACCCAGCTAAACACGCTTCCCTTCCCACATCCCATATCCCACATCCCATATCTCACATCCCACATCTCATATCCCCAATCCGAAATCTGCAATCTAAAATCTGCAATCTAAAATCTAAAAAGTGCCCAGTGCTTATTGGAGCCGCAGATCCTGTGGATAATAGGCTTGACAGAGAACCAGCGGCAAGGTAACTTACTCCGTTAATCCATACCCACACCCTTTCTTATCCAAGGCAAGGAGTCTCCCATGACATTCCAGGAATTGATCCTAGCAATTGAGAAATATTGGCACGACTATGGGTGTATCATTCAACAGCCATACGATATCGAAGTAGGCGCCGGCACCTTCAACCCGGCTACCTTGCTCAGGGCTCTCGGCCCGGAACCCTATAATGTCGCCTATGTAGAACCCTCGCGCCGGCCCACCGATGGACGCTACGGGGAAAATCCCAGTCGTCTTCAGCACTACTACCAATATCAGGTAATCCTCAAGCCATCTCCCATGGATCTACAGGAGTTATACCTGGATAGCCTCAAGACCTTCGGTATAGATCCGCTGGATCATGACATTCGCTTTGTGGAGGATGACTGGGAGTCACCCACTCTGGGTGCCTCTGGTCTCGGCTGGGAGGTCTGGTTGGACGGTATGGAAATCACCCAGTTTACCTACTTTCAGACAGCCGGCGGCATGCCCTTGGATCCTGTCTCCGGCGAACTCACTTACGGCCTTGAACGGATCGCCATGTACCTCCAGGGGGTGGACAATATCTTTGACCTGGCCTGGACGGACCAAATGACTTACGGAGATGTCCACCACAAATGGGAGGTGGAATACTCCTACTACAATTTCGAAGAAGCTGATGTTGACATGCTTTTCAAACTCTTTGATATGTACGAGGCCGAGGCTATCCGCATGAATGAGCGCAAGCTGGTGCTACCCTCTTACGACTATTGTTTGAAGTGTTCACACACCTTTAATCTGTTGGATGCGCGTGGAGCCATCAGCGTTGCCGAGCGCACCAACTATATCGGCAGGGTACGAAACCTGGCTCGACTTGCAGCCCAGGGCTACCTGGAGCAGCGTAAAGAGATGGGCTATCCCTTGCTCAACCGGTGGAAAAAGTAACGGCAACTGCTAACGCCCAATTGCCACACCCATTAACCACAACAGGAATTTGAGGGAGATTTTATGGCAAGCGACTTCTTACTGGAAATAGGTACCGAGGAAATTCCAGCCAGCTACATCCAGCCGGCTCTGGATGCAATGGCCGCCATGCTCCAAAAGACCTTGACGGACAAGCGTGTGGTGCACGGAGCCATCCAAACCATGGCCACGCCCAGGCGGCTGGCTTGGCGAATCGAGGGTGTTGCCGAAAAGCAGGAACCCCAGACCGTCGAGATCACCGGTCCTCCCAAAGCAACCGCTTTCGACGAGTCGGGAAATCCCACCCAGGCCGCCCTAGGATTTGCCAGGGCCCAGGGGGTGAGCCCGGATGAACTCCAGGTGAAACAAACCGGCAAAGGCGAATATGTGGTGGTTACCCGTCACCAGGCTGGCATCTCTACTGTTGATACTTTGAGTGGGGTGCTTGCAGATCTAATCCACGATATTCCCTTTCCCAAGTCCATGCGCTGGGGCAATTTGAAAGTTACTTTTGCCCGACCAATACATTGGATCGTTGCGTTGTTGGGCCAAGAAGTAGTCCCATTCACTTATGGCAATGTCACGAGTGGGAACACCTCTTACGGTCACCGCTTCATGAGTCCTACTGGCTTTGAGATCACTGACATTAATGGCTATGTGGAGGCCCTGCGTGAACGGTTTGTAATCGTTGACATTGAGGAAAGGGCTGAGAGAATCCGCCAGCTTGTTGCTGCCTGCGCCAAAGAGAAAAACGGTAATATTCGCGAGGATGAGGCTCTTTTGGATGAAGTCGTGCAGCTGGCGGAGTATCCTACGGCAGTGATTGGAAGTTTCGATCAGCACTTCCTGGAGTTGCCGCAGGAAGTTCTGATTACGGTCATGCGCTTCCATCAGCGCTACTTCGCCGTAGTGGACGATGCCGGTAAATTGATGCCTTACTTTGTCACGGTTAATAATACCCTGACCCGGGACCCTCAAGTGGTCGCCCAGGGTAACGAGCGGGTAATCCGGGCTCGTCTTGAGGATGCCCGTTTCTACTATGTGGCGGATCAGAAGGTCTCCCTTGAAGACAGGGTCGAGGAACTAAAGAAGGTAGTCTTTCACTCCAAGCTCGGGACCTCTTACGAAAAGCTGGAACGGTTCAGGGCCCTGGCTGAATATATGTCCGACCAGGTAGCACCGGAGCAAAAATCGACTGTCAGTCGGGCTGCATTCTTGTGTAAGGCTGATCTGGTGACTGGTACCGTGGGCGAGTTCCCCGAACTGCAGGGCGTCATGGGCCGGGCCTACGCTCGCCTTGCCAATGAAGATGCAGCTGTGGCTGAAGCAATTTATGAGCACTACCTGCCCACCCACGCTGGGGGAGAATTGCCGTCTGGTACGGCAGGCGCCCTTGTCAGCATAGGCGACAAACTGGACACGGTGGTGGGATGCTTCGGGGTTGGTCAAATCCCGACCGGGACTGCTGATCCCTTTGCCCTGCGCCGCCAGGCCCTGGGAATAATCCGTATTATATTGGAAAAGGACCTCGCCCTCTCCCTCTCTGACCTTATCAAGCAGGCCCTGAATGGATTAGATGGCAAGCTCACTGAACCAAATGAGCAGACGTATCAGGCCGTCCTCGATTTCTTCAAGGTGAGGTTGCAACACTTCCTCATTGGCCAGGGACATCCGCAAGATGTGGTGGACGCGGTACTCGCCTACCATCTTGACCCCCTGGTTGAGACTGTCGCTAAAATCACTTCCCTGGCAACATTCAAAGAGCGTGAGGTCTTTGAACCCCTGGTGGGGACAGTCAAGCGGGTGGTCAACATTCTGAAGGAACCGGTTGATGTACCGATTGATTCCGGGCTATTGGTGGGTCAGGCGGAAAAGGATTTGTATAAGGCGCTAACCGTTTGTGAACAAGAGCTGCAAAAGCCCCTGGAGGCTCGGGACTATATCGGTGTGTTGGAGCGACTTAGCGGTCTGAAGGGACCAATCGACCATTTTTTCGATGAGGTATTGGTTCTTGATGAAGATATGTCTCTGAGGCAAAACAGGTTGGCTTTGCTCACCCATATAGCCGGTCTTTTTCAGCAACTGGCGGACTTTTCACGCATCGCCCTTTAACCTGAATTATTCACGAATTCTTTGGATTCATAGAATAAGCACATCATCTTTCCAGTTTCATTCAGTATTGCGCAAGAACAAGAAGAATCGCTTTACAAGGTTCTGCCTTTTTGTTAGCATGCGGTGATTTTTTTTGGACAACGTGGCCAATCTACAATGGAACCTAAAAACATACCCTTGGCAAAAGTTCCACCCCGGACATTCCGTTTAGACTCGGATTTGTCCTCTTTCCTGAAGCCCCATGCACGTTAAGCAGCTAGAACTCTTCGGATTCAAGTCGTTTGTCGACAAAGCCACCATCACTTTTTCCACCGGGATCTGCGCAATTGTGGGACCCAATGGCTGTGGCAAGAGCAACATTGTCGACGCCATTCGCTGGGTGCTGGGCGAACAGAGCGCCAAACAACTCCGGGGCAAGTTCATGGAGGAGGTTATATTCGGCGGTGCTAATGGACGACCATCTTTGAATTTTACCGAGGTCTCACTTATTCTTTCCAACGAGGATGGCAAAGCGCCTCCGCCCTACCATGACTTCAGTGAAATCATGGTCACCCGTCGCCTTTTTCGATCGGGAGAGAGTGAATATCTCATCAACAAAATCCCTTGCCGTAGGATGGATATAGGTAAGCTTTTCATGGATGTCGGAGTTGGGCATCGCCACTATGCCATTATCGAGCAAGGCAAGATCAGCCACGTTGTGGAGTCCAAACCAGACGACATCCGTGCCCTCATCGAGGAAGCTGCAGGAATCACCAAGTTTAAGGTCAACAAGAAGGCTGCTCTCCGTAAGATCGAACTCACAAAACAGAACCTTCTCCGCCTCGGTGACATCATCGCCGAAGTTTCGCGTCAGCTTTCGAGCCTCAAACGCCAGTCTCAGCGGGCAAACCGTTACCGGTCCCTAAAAAAGGAAATTAAGCAGATTGAAATCAGCCGCGCACTGCATCATTACGACCAGTGGCGCAAGGAAATGGAAGTACTGGACAAAGACCTCCGCTCCCTAAAAGATTCCCAATCTGAGCGGGGGGCACAATTAGGGAGATTGGATGCTGAACTGACAGAACGCGCCGGCCAGATGCACGAAATAGAGGAGAGTCTCCAGCAAAGCAGAGAGGCACTGTTTCAGGTCAAGAACTCAATCACCAGCGACGAGAATAGCCGCCTCCACCTGCAACGGCAAACCAAGGAATTAGAGCAACGGCAAGAGCGGTTGGTAAAAGAAATCCTGAAGCAAGAGGAACGGCAGGCGCAACTCGCTCAGGAAAGAGACCGGTTGGCTGAAAAACAACGAGCATTATCGGCGGAATGCTCCGAGGCTGAAGTCCTGGTCGGCCAACTGAACGGAGAGTTGGACCGGGACAAGGCACGTCTGATTCAGTTGACTGATCAACTGGATGAGGGCAAAGGTGATCTGGTTGACCTGCTGGGGGAAATAGCGCGGACGCGCAATGATCAACTGTCAAGGCGCAAAAGGCTGGAAGATTTTGGCCGTCGCCAAAGCCGCCGCAAATCCGAACACCAGGAACTCAAGGAAAAGCACGAGCAGTTGCAGCCCCAAATGCAGAGTCTGGAAAAGAAAAAAATTGCCATTGATGCTGAACTTGAGAAGCTTTCTGTCGAAGCCAATTCTCTCAAGCAGCAGCAACAAGAGCTTGAACGGACTCGAGAAGGATGCACGGAGACAATTGCCGCCTTGGAAAGCACCTACCACCAGCAACGGTCCCAATTAAAGGTACTCCTGGAGATGGAAGACTCCTACGCCTGGTTTAACGACGCGGTCAGGGAGCTAATGAACGCCAGGGATGAGAAAGAGCTTCAATGTAACATCCGGGGCGCAGTGGCAGAAATGTTGGAAGTAGATGTCAGCCACCGCCAGGCGGTTGAGGCGGTTCTCGGTGGCCGACTGCAGGCACTGGTGGTGGATTCAGTCAGTGATGCCTGTGCTGCCTTGCAACACCTCAAACGCACAAAAACGGGCCGGAACTATTTTGTACCGTTATCTATCACCAATGAGGCACCGGAATTAAAGGCCGACGGTGAGGGTCCAGTTCCCCTGGCACGTTTGGTCAGGCCGCGCCCGGGCTACGAATCGGTTATCAATCATCTGTTGTCCCAGGTAATGTTTTGCTCCGACCTGGAGCAGGCTTTATCCTGGTGGCAGTTGCACCCCAATGCGTATATCTTGGTAACGGCCGAAGGGGATCTGATCGCCCAGGACGGGACAATGTGGGGAGGAAGCCAGGAACAACAGATAAGTATTTTGGAAAAGCAGGAGGAGAGAAAGGATCTTGAGGCCAAGGTTACTGCCGCAGAACAGAGGTTGAAAACGGAGCGGGACAAATCCCGGAAAGTCGATGAACAGCTTGCCCAGATTGTCTCACGACTCCAGTCAATTCAGGAGAACCAACAGATACTGCGGGACCAGCTTTTGGAACAAGAAAAAGAGCACTATCGTTTGGAAACCGCACACCAGGGAATCATCGAGCGCTTAGCCGTACTGGACCTAGAAAAAGACCACGACGAAGAAGAGGTCTCTCAGCTCCAGACCGAACTCAGCCAAATAGAGCGAGAACTTGAGGCCCTGGAAGAGCGAAAAGAAGAAGAGGAGGAGGACTTAGCGGAAGCGCGAAACCAGCGGCAGGAACAGGAAGATATAGTGGACAGCCTGCAGGAAAAAGCCACGGCTCAACAGGTGTCGGTTGGTGCACTTGTGGAGAAAAAAGAGGCGGCCCGCTCGAGCCACCAGAGGCTGGAAGAGTACGGTACCGAAGGAGATCGGCGACTCAAACAGCTTCAAGAAGAGAAAAAAAACGGTCAGGATCAAATACATCAGCTTACCGAGGAACAACAACAAACCCAAGAGAGGCTAGAACAAGCGCACAAGCTGTTGCTGGAGCGAGAAGAACGCCTCAGAGCTGAAGAGGACCACTGGCGTGAGTTTGAAGGAAAGCAGCAAGATTTTGAATCCCGCCGACTGCAGCTTATCAAGCAGGACAAAGAACAGGAGCAGGCAATTCAGAGCCGGCACCAAGAACTCACCGAACTCAACCTGAAGATCCAGTATCTCGTACACCAGATTCAGGAACACTATCATCTGGACCTCACCATGGAAGATTTACCTGCTTCGGAAAAAGAGGTTCTGGATCCGGAAAAGTCGGAAGCCAGACTGCAGAGACTTCGCGATCGGGTGGCGCGAATTGGTGAGGTCAACTTGACAGCCATAGAGGAATACGAAGAACAGCAACAACGCCACGACTTCCTCACTGCTCAACGAGATGATCTAGTACAGTCACTGGAAGGCTTGAAAAAGGCAATATCTCGGATCAATCGCACAACTCGAAAGCGGTTTCTCCAAACCCTCGAAGCTGTAAATCGCAAGCTTGTAGAGGTTTTTCCTCTGCTTTTCAATGGGGGCAGTGGCCAGTTGCAGCTCATGACCGACCGCGATCCTCTGGAGGCTGGTGTGGAAATCCTCGTGCATCCTCCAGGCAAAAAGTTGTCCAGCATGAGCCTCCTTTCCGGCGGAGAAAAGGCCTTGGCTGCAGCCGCGCTCCTTTTCTCCCTCTATATGATAAAACCCAGTCCATTTTGTATTTTGGACGAGGTGGACGCCCCTCTGGATGACGCCAACATTGATCGCTTCATTGAAGTGCTCAAAAGAATCAGCCAAGAATCGCAAATTATTATGGTCACCCACAACAAGAGAACCATGGAGATCTCAGATGTTCTTCTGGGGGTGACCATGGAAGAGCCTGGTATTTCAAAAATCATCTCTGTAAACTTTCAAGGTATACCTGAAACCCATGGCCAGATGGTTTAGACGCAAACAGGAAGACGATGCAACCGAGAATGTGGGGGAAAATGCAACCGAATCCCCCCAGGAAGAAGAATCCACTCCTGAAACCGGCGATCCTCCGGCTGAAAATGGGATCGAGCCTACCCCTGAGACAGCCTCCGGGATTTTCACTTATATGCGCTCGCGCTTACAGAAGACCAGGCAGACACTGGCAGGACAAATCGACCGCTTGGTCCTTGGCAAGAAAGAAATTGACCAAGATGTGCTAGAGGCATTGGAAGAAGTGTTGATCACCTCGGATCTCGGGGTTGATACCACGCAAAAACTGATTGCCTCTATGGAGGAGAAGCTCCATCGCCGCGAGCTTACGGATGCAGACCGGCTGCGCATTCACCTGAAGGACGAAATCCGCCGTTTTTTAAAGGTTGAGACGACGGCCTTGGATGTTGCTGGTCACAAGCCGTTTGTGATCATGGCTGTTGGTGTCAATGGTGTAGGCAAAACTACAACCCTCGCCAAGCTGGCGTTCCTCTATAAACAGGCGGGCTTACGGGTGATGCTGGTTGCTGCCGACACCTTTAGGGCTGCGGCCATAGAACAGCTTTCCGCCTGGGCTCAACGTGTGGAAGTCGAGCTGGTCAAGCAAAGTAGCGGTGCTGACCCTGCGGCCGTGGTCTACGATGCCATGACTGCGGCTCAGGCCCGAGGTGTGGACGTGGTGTTAATAGACACCGCCGGTCGTCTCCACACCAAGGTGAACCTCATGGAGGAACTCAAAAAGGTAAAACGGGTAATTTCGAGGCAAATGGACAATGCTCCCCATGAGGTCCTGCTTATTCTTGACGCCACCACAGGACAAAATGCAATCTCGCAAACGCATTTTTTCCATCAGGAATTGACGGTCACAGGGCTGGTGCTGACCAAACTGGACGGTACGGCCAAAGGTGGCATCGTTGTGGGTGCCTGCCAGGAATTTCAAATCCCCATCCGCTTCATCGGCCTGGGCGAGGGTTTGGATGATCTCAAGGAGTTTGACCCTGAACAGTTCGTAGCCGCCCTTTTCTAACCTGAGTTTTCCACTACATCTCCACCCTTTCAGCTATCAGTGAGCAGCCGTCAGCGATCAGCTAGAAACACAGGAGTTACCCCAAAAATTGATGTTTAATCGCTCTATAGTAAGGCTATTAGCCTACTGCTGGTGATATACTAATGTAAAGTGTCTGTCTAGATGGAGCTTGAGGGCTGGGATTTTCCCGAAGCGGCGTATATAGCCAGCCTATGCCAGTTTCAATTGATCAGCCTGCCCAGCCAATATGGCAAAGGCTGGCAATATCCGCAGCTCGGCCTGCCTTCTACTTCGGCCCGAAGCACCACCGCCTGGCAAGGACAGCAGGCCGAGCGTAAGCGGAGGGAATGTCCCAGCCCTCAAGCGGTAAGGCTCACTAGCCCGGACATTCCTTGTATTTGTTCTTGCGTTCCGAGTCTTACGGTCTGGTCACTTCTGGCGCAGCTATGTGCGGGGGAAGGCGCCCCCTCCCTGTTCCCCGTTCCTGCGGAACGGGGCCAGGGGCTCCCCCACCCACAGCTGCGGAAGTGGCACAGACCTTCCGCCAGTCACTCCAGAACAAACACGAGGAATGTCCAGGTGGATTTGTCTCAATTATTCTTAATATACTCATACCAACAAAAAAATGGGGTAACTCCTGTCAAGTAATCTCTCGACGTTTCCCCTCAATATGTGGTAGCTTGTCAGTAGTGAGAGTAGCCTGAGCGTTCCTAATTCCGAAAGCTTGTCTTCGCTCTAGATCATTTCTTAGTTTTCTGGGATTCTTGCGACAAAAAATTTCAGGGAGGTATAGCCATGGAAAAGACCTGGCACAAGTTTTATGACAAGGGTGTTCCTTTTGAAATTGATCCACCTGAGGATCCGCTCCACAGAC
>JAUVTM010000212.1 GCA_030601545.1 Syntrophobacterales bacterium | reverse complement strand
TGGCTGCCTCCAGGAGAGTTTTTGTCCTCGGTCTGGTACTCCTGACAATAGTATCTCTTTTATCAGTTCTGGGAGCCACCGGAATCGGCCGCTTGCCGATCCCGTGGGGGACTGTGATGGCTGCCATTGGTGAGGGCCTGGGTCTTTCTCCGGCTGGATCTGTGGAACGCATTCCCCTGGTGGTGGTCTTTGACATTCGTTTGAGCAGGGTGGTTCTTTCTTTTCTGGTGGGATCTGCACTGGGGGTGGCCGGAGCTGTTTTCCAGGGGGTCCTGAGGAATCCACTGGCTGATCCGTTCACCATAGGTGTTGCTAGCGGTGCCGCCTTCGGAGCAGCCCTGGCTTTTACCCTGGGATTGGGGGGAGCCTCCTATCTGGGGCTGGGTACCATTCCACTGCTGGCACTCATGGGAGCCCTGGGGGCTCTGGCCCTGGTGATTATTCTCGGCCGGGTACAAGGACGCTTGCGAAGGGACACAATGGTGCTGGCTGGGATAGTTGTAGCGACGTTTCTCTCCGCCCTCATTGCTTTGATCAAGGCACTGGATGAAGAGGCGGTTTCGGCGATTGTTTTTTGGGTAATGGGGAGTTTTCAGGGACGAGGCTGGATCCACGTTGCTTTTTCCCTCCCCTATCTGTTCCTGGGTTTGTATCTAGTGATGAAATGTGCCCGCGAACTGGACATTATGACGATGGGAGAAGTGCAAGCACGTCAACTTGGGGTTGAAGTGGAACGAGTGCGCCGCCGACTTTTGGTTGGAGGTAGCCTGCTTACAGCCGCAGCAGTATCGGTTTCTGGAGTAATCGGCTTCGTGGGTCTCGTGGTTCCCCATCTGGTGCGCATGACCATAGGAGCGGCGCATCAGCGGCTCATGGTTTTTAGCGGACTCCTCGGGGGGCTTGCCTTGCTCTGGTCTGATGTGGTGGCACGCACCCTTCTGTCTGGTGGTGAGGAGCTCCCGGTTGGCGTGGTCACTGCTCTGGTTGGCGGACCTTTCTTTTGCCTTCTCCTCAAGCGGAGGAGGGGAGGCGTGATCCTTGATTAGTGTCCAAGGCTTGACCGCGAAGTACGGGGACCGAGTAGTGCTGCATGGGTTGGATTTCCATGTTGGCAAAAGTGAACTCGTTGGCCTGCTCGGTCCAAACGGAAGTGGTAAGACTACGCTACTTCTTTGCCTGAGCAAGGTCGTGCCTTTCCACGCGGATGAGGCCACTGTGTCCGGCCGCGAGCTTTCGGCCTACTCTGCTCGTGAGCTGGCGTTGGTGGAAGCCTCGGTGCCTCAGCGTCTAGAGATCTCTTTTTCTTTCAGGTGTATTGAAGTGGTGCTTATGGGACGCTATCCACACCAACGTGAGTTTGGCAGTGATAGCGACGAAGACTTGGCCAGAGCTATGGAGGCCATGCGACTTACTGACACCCTGGATCTAGCGCAAAGGCGGATCAATGAGATTTCCGGAGGAGAAGCCCAGCGGGTGGTGATCGCTAGGGCCCTGGCCCAAGAAGCAGAACTCCTGCTGCTCGATGAAGCCACAGCCAACCTGGATGTGGCTCACAAGATGCAGATGTTCGACCTCTTCTCGGAAAAGAACAACCAAGGTGCCACTTTCCTGTGCGCTATGCATGATTTGAATCTGGCAGCCCTTTACTGCCAGCGTTTGATTTTTCTGAAAAACGGGCGCATCAGCGTTGATGGCCCTACCATGGAGACGTTTACTGAGGAAAATCTGTCAGAGATCTACGAGACAGAGGTCAGAATTGTCCCGCACCCCGATACTGGTGTGCCTCAAGCGATGTTTGTGCCAAGCGCAGAGCGCCAGGCGCATAGCGCTCTCCGGCGAGACGGGCGAGACGTGGTAAAACGTAGGGTGGATTAAGGCCGAAGGACGAATCCACCAAAGATTTGACAGCGGAGTAAGATGTCACATTCTGGTCGACACATAATGCCTTTGATACTGACTTTGACTTTGCTGTTTCTCCCGGCGATGGCGCCTGCAGAAGTCACCGTACCGGCCAAAAGAGGATTATCCAGAATATGACCAATTTGTGGCGGATACGGAGATCCGCCCTACGCTATATTTGCATTGTTTGGTTTGCTTTGGCGATGGTGACGGTCTCTCAAATCATTGCAGCCGCAGAAGTGCGAATAACCGACGACCTGGGGCAGGTCATTTCCTTGGAGGGGCCTGCCAGGAGGGTCATTTCACTCTATGGAGCTTACAGTGAAATCTTTTTCGCCATGGGACTAGAAGACCGTCTGGTGGCTCGGACCAGGGCGGATCTTTTTCCTCCGGCTATTTTGAACAAACCGAGTGTGGGAACCCACCTCCGGCCCAACATGGAGCTGGTGCTGGGGTTGCAGCCGGATCTTATTATTCAAGCCTCCGGAAGGAAATATGGACACGAGGTCATCCGTCAGATAGCGGAAAAAGGGCTAGTAGTGGCTTCCTTTCAGCCTACTACTTTTGAGGAGCTTTTTTCAGTCATTCACAGGCTGGGAACTCTTGCTGGCAATGAGGAAGCGGCCGACCGCTTAGTGAAACAATTGCGGGGTCGGCTCCAGCAATTGAGCCAGAGGCTGGCCACAACTGAGCACCGGCCCAGTGTATTTTTCGAGGTGCGTTATCCGAATCTTCTGGGGGCGGGACAACAATCAATTGTGAATGATGTGATTTTGAAGGCCGGCGGCATCAATTGTCTGCCAAACAGAAAGAAACTGGTTCGGATTAATATCGAGACCCTCATTGGATACAATCCTGAGGTGTACGTGGTCCAAAAAGGCCCCATGAACCGAAATCCGGCCGATCCAAAATTCCGGCCAAACTTTCGGGTCATAAAGGCGGTGGAAGAGGGTCGGGTCCTGTTCGTGGATGAGCACATTTTTTCCCGGCCAGGACCCAGGTCGGTGGAAGCGGTGGAGAAGCTGGCGAGCTCTCTCCATCCGAATCTTAGTCAGTAGCCCGAAGTCTAGGGGGCAACGGGTCATAAGCACTAAGTTGTTGTTGCTCAGGAGGGACTGAAAAAAATGAACATCGAACATCGAACGTCCAACATCGAACGTTGAATGGGAAAAGATGAAGAAACAGACATATGATCTGGAAGCAAGGCTGCTCGAGTATTCGGTGCGAATCATAAAGATCGTTGAACAGCTACCAAATACCAGAGCAGGCAACCATGTTGCGGGCCAATTGTTGAGATCGGGAACTTCACCTTATCCAAACCATGGTGAAGCTCAGGCAGCGGGGTCCCCAAAGGACTTTATCCATTAAATGATATTTTACAGGAAACACAGGAATTAATTAAGATTTTCGCTACGAGTATCAAAACGGCTGAAAAAAACAGAAATAGCTGTTGAATGTTCGATATTGGGTGTTTGTTTTTTCATTCGATGTTGGACGTTCGATGTTCGATGTTCGACGTTCATCTTTCAAAACAACCCCGTATGGCATAAATGCAACCTGTGAACGTTTACAGAATAACTTAGCGCTTATGGGGTCAGAGGAAAAGTGATGTCCAAAGCGAACGCCGATATCCTCATCGTTGGAGGTGGCATCATCGGCCTTACCATTGCCCGAGAGTTAGTCCAGAAGGGTTACCAAGATATTATTATCATTGATAAAGAAAAGGAATTAGCCAAACACGCTTCCGGTCGCAACAGCGGAGTGCTGCACGCTGGCATTTACTATACCCCGGATAGCCTGAAGGCCAGATCTTGTCTGAGCGGCAACTTCCTCATGCGAAATTACTGCAAGGAGAAAGAACTGCCGCTGCTGGAAACCGGAAAGGTAATTGTCACCCGGAACGAGAAAGAAATTCCCACCCTGAAAGAACTCTACCAACGGGCAATCGCAAACGGCGCCAGAGTAGACATAATCGACCAACACCAACTCGGGGAGATAGAGCCCAACGCCAGAACTGTAGAGAACGCCATCTATTCTCATGACACCGCAGTTGT
>JAUVTM010000328.1 GCA_030601545.1 Syntrophobacterales bacterium | reverse complement strand
AGGCTCAGGTGGAGATCTATGCGGCTCTGGAAAACTGGGCAGCGGATAAGTCCAGGTCCGAAGTCTGCAAGATTCTGCAAGATGCAGGCATTTTGGCTGAACCTGTTCGGAATGACCGCGAGGTTTACGAGAGCCCGCACTACAGGGAGAGAGGCACCGTAAGGTGGCTGGACGATCCCCTTTTCGGAGATATGCTGCTCCATTGCGGTTACAGCACCGGGTTGATGGAAAAAACCCCGAGAAGGATCAACTGGCACTGGCGCCCGGTTGGTGCGGATAACAAGAAGATCTACCGTGACCTGCTCGGCGTTCCGCTCAGTCAAATCCAAGAGTGGTATGACAAGGCCTGGATCTAAAAGGAGGGACCACTGTGTGTGATATAATCTGGTGCAAAAAAGAAGTTGATGGCAAAGACTGTGACACTATCAACTACCTGGACCCCTACTGTTTCTGGAACTGGGAAGGCACGATCAACTGTGCCGAGTGCAGGACGGTGTACTACATCCACATGATCCAGGGCTTCATGTTCAAGGGCCCTGAGGAAAGACCCGGTGAAGAGCCCGACACCAGCCCGCTTTATGCGGACAGGCCGTTCGAGGGCTATGCCAACTACAGAGACGGTGTCGAGGGGAGGACCAGGCCTTACCAGTGCAAGCCCAGGTCTTGGTTGACGGGCGTTGCGGATATGGTCAAGTTCAGCATCCGGGGCCGACCGGTGCGCGGCTGGCGTCCGCAGCCGCCGTCTGCAGGTTTGGCCGGAAGCTTCGGCTTCAACTGGGACATCCAGAAACTGTCGCCTGAGGTCTGGGAGGAGTATCAGGAGAAAATGGCTAAAGGCGAAGTCAAGGAGTGGTAACTAGAGAAAGGAGTGTCACATGGCAGAGTTAACACCGGAAGAATTTCTGGATACCATATTGGTGCCGGAAAAGTCGAGTGACCATATATGCTGGGACTGCCGGAGTTTGAAGCCGGTTCTCAAAGGATCCAAGTTCCCGCCTGCAGACATCATCGGCTGGTGCATGAAGATCCACTGGCCCCATTACTGGTGCGTAGCGGATTTCAACGTGGTCAAGAAGTGCTATGCCTTTGAGACCAAGAAAAAGTAGCATGGAAGAAAACGTAAGCCAGGAACTCGACGTCCTCAAGCAGATGATGCACAACTGGAAGAGGGGTTATCTCAGCTGGGCATCTCCGGACGGGGATAACGAGCACGTGCTGCTGGAATTCACCGAAGAGATCCAGGAGCAAGTTTACCCCTATGTCACCAGACTGCGCGAGACGGAAAATCTCAGCAATGCTGAGGCCAAAGAGTTCATGGATTATTGCTACAGTCAGGTTGAAGATCTTCGCAACCAGTTGCGGGAAGTGGAAACCGATGAAAGTGAATAAGGAGGTTTAATATGCCTGAAAAATGTCGAGTGGTGGTCTGCGGCTTTGACCCTATGCTCGTAAAAGCGTATGCGGCTGCCAACATGAGAGCCTGTTGGTGGCACATTCCCGACGCGCTTTTCGAGGAATTTAACATGAAGCCGGGAATGAAGGTTTCCGGCAAGCTGCTCAAAATCTACTCCGGCCAAACCGGTGCGGAAGAAGCAGCTCCCAATGACGCGTTTGAGTGGGAGACCGCCAAGGAGACCGGCCGTGTCGTCTTGCTGCCGTCTGACGTGATCACCAAATACAAGGTCACGGAATTTCATTTCTTCGAGATGCTCATTGAGAAGATTGACGGCAAAGACGTCGCCCCCGGTGAGGAAAAGATGAGCAAGAACTGGTGGCCGGATGACAGGATGAAGCTGGACTATAGTCTGGATTACATCGAGTAGCCACCATACACCCATAACCTCAATACCCTCTCCCCCGTACGAGCGGGGGTGAGGGGGAGTATAGCAGGCCATAGTGGGGCAGGCCGCTGTGCCTGCCTACACTAAGTCTATGTCCCCCTCTCCTGATCTCTGCAATAGGAGAGGGGGATTTTTGTTGTTCGTCCATAATGCGGGCGGGGTTTATCCCCGCCTGCAATGTCAATTAGGAGTTCTGGTCTC
>JAUVTM010000177.1 GCA_030601545.1 Syntrophobacterales bacterium | reverse complement strand
ATTTCGGAAATCAGCCACCTTCTGTCTCGCCCACTAATGTCCTCGGTGGGCACGGGTTCGCCAATGTAAATCCGCACGGTCTGCGGCCTAATCCTGAAACCCTTCTTTGGCAGAATCGCAAACGTGCCGCTGAGGCTAACGGGAACAATGGGGCGCTTGGATTTGATGGCAAGGTGAAAACCTCCTTTTTTGAAGGATTTAAGCGTGCCATCCACACTCCTGGTGCCCTCTGGAAAGATAACGATGGAAGTTCCCTCCCGGACCCGGGCTGCTGCCAGAACAATGCTCTTTAAGGCCTCTCTGCGGTTACTCCGGTCAATGGGGATGTAGCCAGCGCCCTTCATGCCCACCCCGAGAAAAGGAATGCGAAAAAGCTCTTTTTTGGCAAGCCAGCGAAACTGGGTGGGAAGATAAGCGAGGAGCGCGAAGATGTCAAATTGGCTTTGGTGATTTGAGGCAAACACGTAAGTTTGGTCGGGGTCTATGTTTTGCAGTCCCTCCACTCGGACCTTCACACCACCTGCAAACAGTAAAATCCGACCCCAGAGCCGACCCATCAGGTGGGAAAGATTGCCCCGACGGGTTATAAGGGCAAAAACCATGGCGGCAGTACCGCAGAAGATGGTGGCGACGAACAGTACTATATAGAATACGAGAAAACGCAACATTCGCAATCCAGGCTGGTTAGATTTTTTGAGTATGTTAAAAGGATTGGCAGCCCTCGTCAAGCACAGTACCTGGATTTCTCCGCTTGATTTGCCTTCATAGAATTGATAGGGTTACACTGTTTCTATAGCGCATGACGTCTTCTTCGCAAACTCTTGCGCCCAGTGCTTCGAGCGTGGCAGGAGGTACATATACCGGCAATCTTCCCCTTATTCAACAATTTCTAAGAATTCTGAGATCTTGCTTGTGCGTTACTACCCTATTTTTCTCGATGTTGAGAGTCGGGCCTGTTTGGTGGTGGGCGGTGGAGAGGTGGGGGCGCGGAAAGTAAAGACTTTACTTGATTGCGGCGGTATGGTGGGGGTTGTTTCCCCTGAGGTTGTGCCGTGGCTGGAGGAAAAAATCCAACAGGGAGTCGTGGAGCTGAAGGGTAGCCACTATGAAGAGCGTCAGCTTCAAGGGTGTTTTCTGGTGATCGCTGCCACTGATGATCTGGAGCTCAACTGCCGCATAGCTCAAGACGCAGAGAAAAGGGGACTGCTGTGCAACGTGGTGGACTATCCCCAAGAGGGGAATTTCATCCTCCCAGCTCTGGTCCAGCGTGGTGCATTGACCGTGGCCATCTCCACCTCGGGCAAGAGCCCGGCCCTGGCGCGGCAGCTTCGCCAGGACCTGGAGCAGCGTTTTGGCATGGAGTACTCTGACTTTCTGGAACTCATGGGGGCGATACGAGAGCGGCTGCTCAGGGAGAGTCAGGACTCCCGAGCCAATAAGGAGCGCTTTCATCAGTTGGTAGAGTCGCCGTTGCTCGAACTGGTGCGGCGGCGTGATTATGAGGGTGTGGACCGCATTTTGGCAACAGTTCTGGGACCGGACTATTCACTCAAAAAGTTGGAGATCCCCTGGTGAATGAGTCCCTTCTTCTTTTCTCAGTAATAACCACCCTGCTCTATGCAGTGGGGACGGTGGGCTATCTCATCTATGTAATTCGGACGGAGAAGGCAATACACCGCATTGCCTACGGGTTCCTCCTGGCGGGATTTCTCAGCCATACCCTGGGGCTGGCAATGCTGGTGAGCCAAATACGTCAGATGCCGGTAACCACCTTGCCCCAAACTTTTTCACTTTTCGCCTGGGCCATCGTTGGTAGCTATCTCGCCTTCCAATTGAAATTCAACATTCGCATACTGGGGACTTTTGTGTCGCCGTTGGCAGTAGTGTTCATGCTTCTTTCTTCGGCGATTCCCAGCCGAGTAATTCCCACCAGTCAGCTATTCAAGAGCGTCTGGCTCACCTTGCACGTGGCAACCATGTTTTTAGGTAATGCCATCTTCGCTCTGGCCTTCTGCGCAGGGATTATGTACCTTTTGCAGGAACGACAGATCAAAACAAAAAGCTTCGGGCTGCTCTATCGCCGGCTGCCTTCTCTTGAGGTGCTTGATTCGCTCAACTACGTCTGCCTGACCTTTGGTTTCCCTCTTATCACCATCGGACTTATTTCCGGCTTTGTTTATGCTGGAGCTGTCTGGCGCTCCTTCTGGCACTGGGACCCCAAGGAGATTCTCTCCGTGGTAACCTGGCTCATCTATGCAGTGTTGCTGCATGAACGCTTGGCTGTGGGGTGGCGCGGCAGAAGGGCGGCTATCATGGCGATTATAGGTTTCAGTGCTATCCTGTTGACCTTTGTTGGGGCGAGTATCATCCTCAAGGGCCACCACAGTTTTAGACTTGGCTAGCTAAGGGTCGTACGGTTGGATCGGATTGTCCTCATAGGTTTGAATCACAAGACAGCCCCGGTGAGAATTCGGGAGAAGTTTGCCGTTGTCTGCGTGGATACCAGCGGACCGTTCATGAATCTGGGCCAGATGCGTGCTTTGAGGGAATCCTTTTACCTCTCCACCTGCAACCGAATGGAGGTGCTCTTTACTACCCCGAGACTTGACGAGGGGATCAGTGCTGTGGTGGGTTTGCTTGCGGACATTTACGGCCAGACAGGTGCGGCGCTGAAACCCTATCTTTACACCTACATTGACCAAGACGCAGTGAAGCACCTGTACCGCGTTGCATGTAGCCTGGACTCGATGGTGGTGGGCGAACCTCAGATACTCGGCCAGATTAAAGACGCTTACCTCCAGGCTACGGTGGCAAAAACATCTGGGGTAATCCTCAACAGACTTTTGCACAAATCTTTTTCGGTGGCAAAACGGGTACGGACAGAGACCCGAATTGGCAGCAGTGCCGTTTCCATCAGTTATGCGGCAGTAGAGCTCGCCAAGAAGATTTTCCAGGAGCTGCAAGGGAGAATCGTTCTTCTCATTGGTGCTGGCGAGATGGCTGAACTGGCTGCTGAACATCTTCTCTCCAATGGGGTTGAGCGGATTGTGGTAGCCAACCGCACACTGGAAAGAGCCTTGGCCTTAGCGAAAAGATTCAATGGGACTACGGTGGGCTGGGAAGAGTTAGCCGAGGAGCTTAGACGGGTTGACATCATTGTCAGCTCCACTGGTTCACCAGAACCCATTTTGAGTGCTGAGCAAGTAAAACAGCGGATGCGGGCACGGAGGAACCGGCCGCTGTTTTTCATAGATATTGCTGTGCCCCGCGATATCGATCCAGAGGTCAACCGCATTGACAATGTATATCTCTATAATATTGACGATTTGCAAGGGATTGTTGAGATAAACCAGGCCGAGCGTCTCAAAGAGGCGACTCGGGCGGAGCACATCATTGCCGCAGAGGCGCTAAAATTTAACGGTTGGCTACGGACTCTGGAGGTTGTTCCCACCATTGTCTCCCTGCGGGAGAAAGCCGAGCAGATCCGGAAGGCAGAGGTTCGTAAAACTCTCAGCCAACTCGAGTCTCTTTCGGATGAGGAGGTTGAAGCCATTGAAGTACTGACACAGTCCATGGTAAAAAAATTACTCCACGATCCCATTCTCTTTCTCAAACGAACAAGCAACAGAGCGCGCAAAGATTATTATCTGGATGTTGCCCGGAAATTGTTCCATCTGGATCTGGATCGATCCGAGACGGAGGAGGAAGAGGATCAGCTATCACTTGATTCCGATAAGATGTCATGATAGGGTGAAAATTAGTTGATTCGAAATTTATACAACGTATTGAAGTTGCGATATTTTTGTTACGTTTACTTTGTTCCCAGCTCGTGGAATAATGGGTAATGGGAGCGGGAAAGGCTATTGCTAACAGCTTCGATCTTCTAGAACCCATTACTCCATCACTCCAGTATTCCGGTACTCTAAATGGGGCGAAGCTACAATTGCTAAGCTCTGAAGGCTTAGTCCGGAATCAGAAGTCGGAGGGCTAGAGTGGCAGATATAATTGAACTGGAGAAGCGGCGCCAGCAGCACCTCAGCGAGAAAAAAGATGCGCTGCAAGATGAAAAGATCGAGGTGCTGAGAAAAATCCTTCAATGTGCTCGGTGTCAGCTCAAATGTTCCAGGTGTGGTACGCAGATTGAGGAATCTGATGAAAGACACCACTCCGTGCTGGCTCACCCGCTGTGCTCTGGCTGTGGAGAGGAATATGAGATCTACCTGAAGCTGAGTCGAGGAGAATTGGCGGCGGGGCATTACTGGCATAACGAAGAGTGGATGGCAGTGTGGCGCACCTGGCTGGAACACCAGAAGTCCCTTGAACACTATCGCAACTCCAAAGAGTTCATCAAGCTCTTGCATGAGTTTGAGGGTTTGTGGTAGGAACTGGTGGTCAGGATTCGCTAGTCTAAAGGTCATTAGACGGCTGCTTTTGAATCGTTATCATTTGTGACCACTGCTGGGCATGATAATCTGCCCAATTTATAGAAGGAGCGTGATATGATCGGCGGAATCGGAATGCCAGAATTGCTGGTAATCCTAGTGATTATATTGATAATTTTCGGTGCCGGGAAGTTGCCTGAGATTGGCGCGGGGCTCGGTAAAGGAATCAAGAATTTTAGGAAAGCTTCCTCGGGCACGGATGAGGTGGAAGCAAAAGACGAAAAAGCGAAGATCGAAGAGAAGCAGGAGGAGGCTTAAGCCCTCTAGAGTATAGCGAATAAAATCGTAAACAGT
>JAUVTM010000270.1 GCA_030601545.1 Syntrophobacterales bacterium | reverse complement strand
ATAGTACCACCTCCATTATGATATTCTTCAATTATATAGTGTAATAATGAAAGGTCAATCATCCGAATTTACCCATTTTATCCCGTACGTATTTTGGGTAAATTTACCCATTTTGTGTACGGGATAAAATGGGTAAATATATCCGGTTGTGCTGCTTGTTAAAGGTACTCCATCAACTGATTTGTATAGCTGAACAAACAGGGCTAGAATGAATGGTCTTTCTTTGATAAACTATTGAAATACGAAATACTAACCAAATAGATCCCTGGTCAACCATCAACAATCAGCAAATATTAACGACAGACTATAAATAACCTGCTAGGGGGTCACTTGGACTGCAATGTGGCCGTTTGTTTTGGCTTTTTTCCTGAAAGCTGATGGCTGATCGCTCACCATTCTTTGGCCTAAGTAATTACGAGGTAGTGACATGAAACATCAATTCGACGTCATCATTGTGGGTGCCGGTTTGGCTGGTTTGCGCGCTGCCATCGAACTCGGTGAGGATACGAGTGTCGCCGTGCTCAGCAAGGTCTTTGCCACCCGCTCCCATTCCGGCGCCGCCCAGGGAGGAATTGGCGCCGCCCTTGGCAATGAAGAAGAGGACAACTGGGAATGGCACATGTTCGACACGGTTAAGGGGAGCGATTATTTGGGCGACCAGGATGCCATTGAAATCTTAGCACGCGACGCTCCCCGTACTATCTACGAGTTGGAACACCTCGGGGTGCCTTTCAACCGAACTCCTGAAGGTAAAATTGCCCAGCGGGCTTTCGGCGGCCACACCCGTAACTTCGGCGAGGCCTCGGTGAAGCGAGCCTGCTTTGCAGCGGACCGTACTGGCAGGGTAATCCTCGACACCCTCTGGGAAAAGTGCCTCCAGAGGTCCATTCAGTTTTTTGATGAATTCCAGCTGATGTCTTTGATTGTCAGTGCAGGCCAATGTCATGGAGTGATCGCTTATGAACTCGCCTCCGGGAAATTACACACTCTCCATAGTAAGGCGGTTCTACTAGCTACCGGCGGTTATGGGAAAGTGTACAAAACCACTTCCAATGCCTTTGCTTCAACTGGAGACGGCTTGGCCATTGCTTTTCGCACCGGAGCTCCCCTGGAAGACATGGAGTTTGTCCAGTTCCATCCCACCGGCATTTATAAACTGGGCATCTTAATCAGCGAAGCAGCTCGAGGCGAAGGTGGCGTCCTGCGCAACAACGAGGGTGAAAGATTCATGGAGCTCTACGCTCCTGTGATCAAGGACCTGGCGCCACGCGACATGGTAAGCCGCTGTATTTTGGAAGAAGTTCGAGCCGGCAGAGGTATAGACGGCAAGGATTATGTTCACCTGGACCTAACCCACCTTGGCGAGGAGGTCCTCAATACCAAGCTGGCAGAAATAACTGGATTTGCCCGCACTTATTCGGGTGTGGAGCCGATAAAAGAACCAATTCCGGTCCAACCTACCTGCCACTACATGATGGGAGGAATTGCCGCCGACGCCGACGGCAAAGTCATTACCGACAGTGAAGGCACACCATTTCCCGGTCTTTATGCTGCCGGGGAATGCGCCTGTGTTTCCGTACACGGGGCCAACAGATTGGGCTGCAATTCTCTTCTGGACACTCTGGTCTTCGGCAGGAGAGCTGGCAAGGAGATGCGTCGCTATATTCACACCGTCGGGTTTTCTCCACTTCCAGCTAATCCTGAAAAAGAGGCTGCCGACAAGATTTCCGCCCTCATGGAGAGTAATGGTAATGAGACGGGCGCCCCCATTCGAGAGGAACTGCAAGAAGTGATGATGGATAAAGTCTCGGTTTTCCGTCACCGTACAGGACTAATCGAGGCCCTGGAAAAAGTGAGAGAACTCAAGGGACGGTATCAGAAAATTGCGATACAGGACAAGGGGAGTTGTTTCAACCGTGACCTGCTTGATGCCATAGAATTAGACTACATGTTGGATCTGGCTGAAGTGATTACCCTAGGGGCTCTGGCCCGTGAAGAGAGTCGCGGCGCTCACTCCCGGGAAGACTTCCCCGATCGTGACGACCAGAAGTGGTTAGTCCATACAATGTTTCGCTACTCTAAAGAAGAAGGGCCACAAGTCTTTTTCAAACCAGTGACCATAACCAGATTCCAACCTAAGGAAAGGAAATACTAAGATGAAATGCACCTTTATCGTCTACCGTTTCGACCCGGCGGTGGATAAAGAGCCCAGGTATCAGGAATACATGGTCGAGGCAGCGCCCACAGACAAAATCCTGGACTGTTTGAACAAGATACGGTGGGAACAGGATCCCACCCTGAGCTATCGCTATTCCTGTGCCCATGGGATTTGCGGTTCGGACGCCTTGATGATCAATGGCAGGATTGAGCTGGCCTGCCAGAAGCTGGTCAGGGATTTCAAAACCGCCAACAATTTTGTGATTGAACCTTTGCCGCTGTTTAAGGTTATTAAGGATCTGGTGGTGGACATGAACCCGTTTTTCGAAAAACACCGAACTGTGAGACCATATCTCATCAGTGATGAAGATCCGCCCGAGACGGAGCGGCTGCAAGATCCTGAAAACCAGAAGTTTTTTGAACCTGCACTCGCATGCATCCTTTGCGGTTCGTGCACTGCAGCCTGCCCAATAAACCGATCAAACGACAAGTATCTCGGCCCTGCGGCTTTGCTGAGAGGTTTTAGGTATGTCGCTGATTCCCGCGATACAGCCACAGGAAGCAGGCTGGCTCAGCTTGACAATGAAGACGGTGCCTGGGGCTGCAAGAGCATGTGGTGGTGCACAGACGTTTGCCCCAAGTCCATTCCAGTGACCAAGTCCATTGCCCAGATCAAACGGCTTATTAAAGAGGAAGAAAAAAGAAAGACAGCGGGCAG